>CANJQC010000150.1 GCA_947476295.1 Planctomycetaceae bacterium
CCACGCTCCGAACTGCCCGACTCCCCAGAGCAGGCCCGTCACCAGCCAGACGAGCCACGCCCTGCCGGTGGCGAACCAGCGGAGCAGCAGCGGCGCGGCGGCTAGGTAGTGGACATAGAGTGGCAGGATGTCGAGGAACGGCGGCCGGGCCAAGAAAATGGGGGCCAGCACCAGCACTCCCAGCGGATGCTCCAGAAACCGCGAGAGGTACGGATTGGCTACGAGTGTGGCGTCACGATCGGTGGCGTACAGGATCACGCACAGGTATGCCGCCACGACCGTCACCAGATGCCAAAACCAGATGGTCCGCACCCGCCGCCAGAGCCTAGCCGTGGGGACCACAGCGCCCGGCAGAAAGCCGCGATAAAATACCAGTGCACAGACGAGGCCTGACAGAAAATAAAATCCCTCTGCCGCCGTAACGTAGCCGAAGAAGCCATACAGCCATTCCTTTGCCGCCGTCCACTGCGTGAAGCCCATGAAGAAGGCGTGGTCAACCATCATCATCAACAGCATGACTCCCCGCAGAAAATCAAGCGCGACCCATCGTCGACTGGTGGCCGTTGTTTGGTCGGTCTTGTTGGTCTTGTCGGTCATGGCTTCCCTTTTTCTCATTCGGGGATCGCTACCCAGCCTCGTAATAGACGGCCATGCACATTTCTGCAATGTACACTGCGGCCAAGCGTCTTCCGCTCACGATCCTAGAGTATCAGGACAGACTCCCAGTGGAGAGGATGTTGACGTCCCTAATTTCTCGAACGATCTTTACATCAGTTCCGAAATCGGCTGGCCGCTGCCGATGATGCTGACCGGGCGGCCGCTGGCGTCTTCGAAATGCGTGTCGAGCGGTATTCCAAGCGTGTGATAAATCGTGGCCAGCAGGTCGAGCGGTGTGACAGGTCGCTCCAAGACTCCGCCGCCCCACTTCTCGCTGGCACCCACGATCTGGCCGCCTTTCATGCCGCCACCGGCCAGCAGCACGCTGAAGCAGTCTGACCAGTGATCGCGGCCAGCGTGACCGTTCATGCGTGGCGTGCGCCCAAATTCACCTACGCAGTAAACGATGACTTCGTCCAGCATGCCGCGAGTCTCCAGATCTTCGACCAGTGTCGCAATCGCACGATCCAGCGGAGGCAAATGTTCTTCCAGTCCTGCGGCAATATCGTTGTGATGGTCCCAGTTGCCAGTGTTGATATTTACACAACGAGCACCAGCTTCGACGAGTCGACGAGCGAGCAAGGCACTTTGCCCGTATCTGTGGCGACCGTACTGATCGCGCAACGAAGAGTTTTCCGCGCTGAGGTCAAACGCCGCTCTCATGCGATCTCCCGCAACCATCTCCAGTGCCTGACTCTTAAAGGTGTCAAGTCCTTCCATCACTCCTGTTTCGTCAATATCGCGACGGAGCGTGTCGAACGTTTTCAGCAACGTCCTCCGCGAATCGACACTCCGCGCCGTGAGCCCGCCCGGCAGTGACAGGTTTGGCACCTTGAAGTCTGCTGCATTGGGATCGGCACCGACTTCGAACGGGTTGAAGGCCTTGCCCAGATAGACTGCGCCCTGATACCCAAACGCTTCCGACTTCGGGATCGACACGTAGGCAGGCATCGGCGGCTGACGCGATCCCAGCGAACGCGAAATGACAGAACCCAGCGAAGGCTTCTGGGCCGCATTGCGTGCCAGAGTCGGACCGAAGTAACCAGTTTGCATCCAGTGAGCCGACGGAGCGTGAATCCCATTCTCATGATGCACCGATCGGACGATCGATAGTCGTTCCATCACTTTCGCCTGACACGGAAGCTGCTCGCTCAACTCGATTCCGGGCACGGTGGTGCCGATCGGCTGATACATACCTCGGTACTCGGACGGAGCGTCCGGCTTGACGTCCCAGGTATCCTGTTGACTGATTCCACCATCCGTCCAGAAGACAATGAGCGATTTTTTTCTGTTGCTCGCGGCATGCCCCGCCTCAGCCGCCGGTGATTCAAGTCGCAACAGATCGGCAAGCCCCAGACCGAGCAACGGAGCGCCGATCTCGAGAAAGCTCCGGCGTGTCACGCCCGAACAGTTCCGAAATGTGTGGCCATCGATTCGCAGCATGGTGTTGGCTCCAGTTCAATGATTGAACAAAAATTCATTCGTCGCTAACAGTGCCCATAACAGGGACCGGCAAGCCTCCGCGCGATCCGGCTCTGTTTCCAGAAATTCAACTGCTGCCCCGAGTTCATCAGGTCGCGGCGGTCGCGCCAGCACATGCAGGAATACCTCCGTACCGAGATCAACGGGCGACTTGTCGCTGGCGGCCATTCGCTCGGCATAGCCCGTCTTTTCAGTCAGTTTCCGCTGAATCTCCGCCGAGTTGACCAATTCCAGTGCCTGAGTCAGAGCAGGCGCATCCACTCGCTCACATTCGCAGGCCGACATTCGCGACGGGCGACCGAAGACATCGAGAAAATGCGCGGCCACGTTTTCGTCCGGCAACTCAATCGCGCGCGTGCCGACCGGAACGCCCGGAAACGCAGTCGGCACATCGAGCACCTGGCTGACCCCGTCGAGCAGGACTTCGGCGGTCAAACGCCGAGGGTAGAATCGAGCGAACGTTTGCGAATCACCAACGTTACCTTCCTGCGGAGCCGATTCCAGACCGTAGGCATAGCTGTTGGTAATGACACGGACGAGATGCTTCATGTCGAAGCCACTGTCGGTGAATTCCTGCGCCAGCACATCAAGCAGTTCAGGATTGCTTGGCGGATTCGTGCTGCGTGAGTCATCGATCGGGTGGACGATTCCGCGGCCCAGAAAGTGAGCCCACATTCGATTGACCATCGTGCGGGCAAAAAACGGATTGTCTCGGCTGGTCATCCACTGCGCGAGACTGTTCCGAGGATCATCGTGCAGGCCGAGCGAGAACTCGGTCCCGCCGAGCGATCTCGGCCTGAGGATCTCGCCCGTGCGAGGATGCATTACGTCACCACGATCCTTCAGAAATATGGTCTCGTTGGTTGGCACTTCCGCATCGGCAAAGCCTCCCTTGCGACCAACACGGGAGAACACCGCCGCTAAACCGAAATAGTCCGTCTGGCTCCAGCGTTCGGTCGGATGGTGATGACATTGAGCACACTGAATGCGGACTCCAAGAAAGGCCTGCGCGACGGACTCGACATACTCAGGCGATTTCCGCACGGAGCGGTACCAGATCGTCGGCGGGTTTTCGTTTTGGCTTCCGGTGGCGGTAAGAATCTCGGAAACGAACTGGTCATACGGCTTATTGGCTGCGATCGAGTCGCGTATCCATGCGGCGAACAGCGTGGTTCCCGCTCTCTGGTTGCTGGTCGAATACCCGGCACCTCGGTTCTGAAGGACGTCGGCCCATTTGAGCGCGAAATAGCTGGCATACTCCGGCCGGTCTAACAGACGATCGATCAGTCGCGCGCGTTTGTCGCTCGATGTGTCCGACAAGTAAACCGAGATCTCATTCCTTGTCGGCAGCGTACCGCAGATGTCGATACTCGCGCGACGAAGGAACGTCGCGTCGTCGGCCAGTGCAGACGGAACAACGCCGAGTCGCCGCCACTGGCGAAACAGACGTTGATCGACGGACGACGAGGCAAGGCCGGATTCCATCTGGTCAAGTTGCGTCTGGACGTCGGCCATTTTCGCCTCATCCCCCGCGAAAGGGATGGCAGCGTGATATGCGGCAATCTGCTCGCCAAACCGAGCCATCACGGCCACCAGACCGTGCTGAGAACTGGTTGTCACCAGACCTTTTTCATCGACGGCAGCAATGCTCGGTTCGTTTGACTGATACACAGCCTGACGCGTTACATCCCGCGAAGTCCCGTTCGAAAAGAATGCCGTCACATTCAGCTGCTGAGACGCATTCGTCTGCAGGACCTGATCGTGCGGCGACAGCTCAATACGGACCAGACGAGGATCTTCATCACGAGGCGCGGACGCTCCTTGAGCGATCCAGTCTCGCAAAATCCCGTAGTCGTCACTCGACTCAACCAGCCGCCGACCGCCACCATGAGGCAAGCCGGACGTGGCCTTAAGCAAGAGTAAGCTGCGTTCCGGCACGGCAGGAAACAGTCGCCGTCCACGGTCTTCCTTGACCATCGCGTCGTAGTCTGCATTCGGCTCGAATCCAAACAGCGAGAGCTTGAAACCGTTCTGTCCGGTCGCCTTGCCGTGACAGCCACCACCGTTGCATCCGAGTTTTGTCAGGATCGGCACGACATCGGTTGCGAAATAGATGTCGCGCGATGCCTCGTGTGCCTGTGAAGGTTCAGCCGGGAGCTCACCGGCTTGTACGATAAGCCCGAAGGTAAACACCGCCGCCGCAGCCAGCACGTTGTCGATTCGCGTTTGCACCATCACTTCACAATCTCCAGTGAAAGAAAACTGCTGCCGTGGTAGACCGGCTCATCTTCAAGCACTCCGACAGTGAACAATCGCAGAAATTGCTGCGGCCCCAAAGGCGCATCGTCGTTCACGATGATCTGAAGCGACCCTTTGTCAGTCTGACCGACAAACGTCTCACCCCGTCCGCGCAGGCCGACAATATCAGTGACTCGACCGGGCACGGCAAGCTCCGTGTGCATCTTACCAATGAAACCGTTGATGCGTTGCGCCGAATAACCGATGTGGATCGTCTCGCCCCGTCTGGCCTGTGTCAAAGCAAACGGATCGACTTCAACCAGAAACGCGGCGGGCTGCACATCAAACGTGACGGGATTGCTGTGGACTACCACCGTTTCCGTTTTCTGATCGGTTGTCGGCACGGTGGTTTCGGCACGAACCACCACCGAATATCGTCCCACGGGAAGGGTCGGTGGCAGAAAGAAGCTGAGATAACCTTTCTGCTGTCCGGCTGGGATAATGGCCGTCTGATTCCGGATCAATCCCGGAAGCCCGGCGCCAATCAACTTGACCGGAGCCTGATGCCCGGTGTCGCGGCGTTCGATATGGACGGCGACGTCTAGGACTCCACCAGGCGAGTGCCTCACATGCAGGGTGCCATAAAGGTGATGCTCCAGCGGCTCGTGAGCATCTGCAGTGATCCGCAGTGGCGCATCGCCGACAGTCGCGACCGGCACTTGTGACGTGATGCGACCCCAGCCATCCGGCGTTCCCGATCGCACGATCGCTCCGCTACGTACCGAGCGCCGGCTTGTCATCCTGGCGTCCTCCGATACGCCCTCCAGTTTCAACTCTCCGACGACCGCCGCCGCGTTTCGATCGGCAGAAATGACAACATTCGTCCGATCAACCCCCGGTCCAAGCCATACGTCGGGACATTCAATCCCAACAGGCAGGTCGATGGCAGAAACGCGAATCGTGCCGTCCATGCCTCGTCGCCGAAACACCAGCAGATCGAGAATCTCTCTCCCGCCACGCTGCATGTTGAGTCCCGCCGAACCGTTACTATGCGGCACGACGACAAGCTGGAAATCAGGCTCCTCACGGCGAACGCTCAACCGATACGTGCGGCGAGGATCTGCCTGCAGTCCACCACTCAGATTTCGAATGGCAATCAGGTAGCGGCCATCAGCCGGACAGACCCAGCGACCTGCCGGATCGAGATGACTCGTCGAGAATTCATTGCCGATGTTCCGCACCTCGTCATTGAACTGAGCCAGTTCCGCCGGTTCAGTCAATGTCGTTGATCGATCTGCGTTCGAATCGTTCGCCTCGCGAAGCAAGTCCTGCGTTCGCTGCAAAGCATCGAGCACACTGATCTGCAAATCGACCGGCGAATGTATTCTCTGTCCAAGTGCTTCGATATGGAGTACTTCGCCCCGCATTGCCTGAACCGCAAACCAATCGCATTCGTCACCGGCAATGAGCTGCCCGCTGACTTCGCACGGAACGACAATCTCCTGAGCCGACGAAGGTGAGTGATTGTGGGCGCTGTCCAACACGACCGGCACATCGGTCAGCCCAATGACCACCGGCGCATCACTCCCGGCAAGGTGGAATGGAAATGCTGATTCTTCAAGCACAACTTGCGACGAATGTAATCTCACGAGCAGCGGCCAGGAGGCTTCAGCGAGAGCCGCAGGAATCTCCACATCAACGTGGTCGAATAACACGCCCTCCCGCGCGCCCGAAGTAGTTAAGTTCCAGCCATAAAACGCGACGTGCGATGCCTTGCCTCGTTCGATGACGCTCGGCACAGAAAACGCCACCTTGGGTCCAGTGTCGATGTCGAGCCGATAGTAGTGCTCGGCACTACCCGACAACGTCAAATCCTGAACATTCACGACATACGAGCCATCGGCTGGCACCTGGAAGTCGATCAGCGGGTCAATGCCGTAGTATCCTCGGTTCACCGCCAGCCGCCGACCACTGGCGTCGAAGATTTCAAGCACAGCGCGCAATCGCGAATCGATGCGCTCCGCCAGGCACTCGATGACAACGCAGTGTCCCTGCTTTGCATCAAATTGAAAATGATCTGAGTCGCCAGGTTTGTCGATCTGGCCGTTAATCACAACATCTAATGGAACCGGCATTGATGCGGATAGGGCTTCGTTCGGCTCGACCTCCAACTCTTCCGCCCGACGACCAATCGCGAACGTACGAAGTGAACTGACTCCGTTGTCACCTACAGCCCATAAGTCATACAACCCGTGCGGTGTTTCAGCAGGAATCGTCAACCGAAAACGACTGGCTTCCAACTTTTCGCACCGGATGCCAGGCACATTGCAATGCAGTGCCTTCAGCGATTCCAGATTGCTGCCGCTAACCGTCACGTCTACTGCTGTGCCCACCTGCCCGCCCGCAGGAAAGACGGTATTCAGCACCGGCGGTGCCTGCCCAAAGGCGGGATGTGCGGTGAGCATCACCAGGCATGCAGCGATCGACAGCTGAGCCCTGCGGCAGCAACCATTGGTAATCATCAACATTTCTCTGCGAGCGTCATGGCGTTCGTCCTTTGTCAGTAACTCATCGCACCGAGGCATAATATCAGCGATCAACGACGGATCAGGACAGAACTACTTCGTAAACATGGAGATTTTACCACGAAAGGCACGAAAAACACGAACGTAACAAAGCCAGCAACAAGAGGTGTACAGTCTGGCAGACAATCCGATCGAGACCGACATCGGCTTCAGACCCTCTCTCGGTTCGCCATCCGCAGTTGTTGTGAACTGATGATGAATCTACATGTCGCCCAGCAAGTGAAGCATGGTTTCTAATGCCTGAGTCAGGCGACATCGGGCAGGTCAAACGGCTGACGATATTCTTTACTCAGCAACCGATTGGCCTCTTCACAATCGATGAATCGCTCGGTACTCGGATCGAAGTCGAGCCGGCCGCGGGTACGAAATGCGATCTCGGCCAGATGAACCAGTGCGCAACTGCGATGAGCAACCTCGGCGGCCGCACGAGTCGGAGTGCGGTGGCGCACGGCATTCAGGAACTCGGCCATGTGCTCCTCGTAGCCCTTCAGACCGCGCAGTTCCTTTCCTTCGGTCGGGCCTGGAGTTCCCTTCGGTCCCTGGAATACGCTGAAGGCTCCGCGACGCGAGAAGACCATATAGCCCTCAGTGCCGTAGAACACGTTGCCGTTGTCGAAACCATGCAGGCCGTAGGCTGTGAAGGGATAATTCTCGTAGATCAGCAGTCGTCCATCCGGATACTCGTAAGTCACGTTCATGTTGTCGGGGTACTCGCTGGCGTGACCTTCGAGCATCATGCGCCCACCGCGAGCCGTGATCTGCTTTGGCAGCGTGTCGATGCCCAGTCCCCATGCGGCCATATCGAGGTCATGAATTCCGTCATCGCCGATCTCCCCGTTCCCGTAGTCCTGAAACATCCGCCAGGTCTGGTGAAAGCGATGGGGATTGAAGGGTCGCTTCGGCGCAGGGCCGAGCCAGCGGTCGTAATCGACTCCCGCCGGAGGCATCCCGTCCGGCAGCGGCTTCGCCACGGTTCGAGTTTCCGCTGTCCAGGCACGTGCGACCTTCACTTCGCCGATCATCCCTTCCTTCAGCAGTTTACCGGCCTTCTCCGTGACCGGACTGCTGCGCATCTGACTTCCCTGCTGTACGACGCGGCCGTATTTCTTCGCGGCGGCAATGATCAGCGGCCCTTCGCTAAAGACATGCGAGATTGGCTTCTCGATGTACACATCTTTTCCCGCCTGCATGGCTCGCAGCGCGATCGGCGCGTGCCAGTGATGGGGCGTTGCGATAATGACCGCATCGACATCCTTGTCTTCGATCACGTCTTCATAGCGCGCCGTGTGCTTTGGCGGTGCTGACTGGAAGTCATGCGTGACCAGGGCATTCATTTTATCGATCTGCGCGGGATCGACATCGCACAGCCACGGGATCGACACTGACTCCCGTCGACTGACCAGACCTTTGACATGATGCGTCATAATCCCGCCACAGCCAATAATTCCCAGCCGAATCTTTGTTGCCTTCTCGTCACCAAAAACATGCACTCCGCCGAGTGCCGCTGCTGCTGAGACAATGGCCGCAGCTTCTGTTGAACGCTGAAGGAACTGTCGCCGGTTCGTCTCGTGGTTCATAACTGGCTCCTGATGTATAAGGTGCCGAGATTGTGCTGATTCGGACAACGCAAGTAAAGTTCCACACATGGAATTCCTGTCCCGCAATCATTCCAGCCCAGGACTTGATCGAAAGTGACCTGCCCCGGGGGTCAGCACGACTTCAGGAGGTTGATCCCGACCGGCGCAGGCAACGAGCCGAACGTCAGTCTCGGCCGATGGATGCGGGATGCGAGAATTTGCCCTTTATCGGCATGTCCGAGCCACCCGCGACGTCGGTGACGCACGTAAGCGAAAGGTTGTGATTTCACGCACGGACGCTGTCAGAGCACATCAAGACTCTCGCCTGCCAGTGCTAGGAAGTCCGTCATCCAGAGCACTGAAGAACCCGTCTGTTCCGCCGCCGGTGAGAATGTCGCGTCCCACACCTCCCAGAAGCTGGTCATTGCCTGCATTGCCGGTCAGAACATTGGCCAGCGAGTTGCCGGTGAGCGTGTCGTTGCCGGAACCGCCGATGGCCCTTTCAAAGGCGACCGAAGAATTTAGAATTAGGCTCAGGTTGGTATTTACAGGCTGCGAAGCCGCCCGAGACAGGTTCACATTCACCGCGAGGGCTGTAGAACTAAAGTCCAGCGTGTCCACGCCGCCGACTGATTCATCAATGGACACGGTTCCCAGAGGATTGTCCGCGTCCAGTTGATACAGGTCGTCAGCGGCTCCGCCAGCCAGTGTCCGTGCTGTTACTCCGGTCGGCAACGAGGAAACTACAATCTGGTCGGTTCCACGCCCCGTTTCGAACAGCAGATTTTCCACGCTGCTCACCGTAAACGCGGCAGCGCCGTTGACCACCACACCTGCAGACGTCGTTACGATCACATCATTGACTGCTGTACCCACAACGCGAACGGAATCTGTCCCGCCCAGGCCAGAAATCGTCAGCGGGACGTTGATTGGGAAACTCCCCAGATTCACCGATGCACCACCAGTGACCGGAGCAGTGAACAGCTGGACGTAAAGTCGCTTCGGTCTCACCGGAGCCGGGTCGCACATCATGTTTATGGGTTCCGCGAGTAGTAGACGCGACGACCAAACTTCAAAAAGAGTGCAGGCGTGACGACTTGGTCGAGTACAGTCGATGTCAGCATGCCGCCAAAGACAACCAGAGCGAGCGGATACAGGATCTCTTTGCCAGTTTGCCCGGCTCCAAACAGGAGCGGCAGCAGTCCGATGAAACTCGTGGCGGCCGTCATCATCACGGGCGACAGACGCTCCAGACTGCCACGAATGATCATCGCTTCACCAAACGATTCGTCTTCGTGCTCCATGAGATGAATGTAATGTGAAATCATCATGATGCCGTTGCGGCTGACGATTCCAATCAATGTAATGAACCCAACCCAGTGCGCAACAGACAGGCTTGTGGCGCTGATCCACACTTGTGGCCACTGCCACCATTCGGCGGCTTGCAGAGCTTCAGTGGTTGGTTGATTGACGACCAACAGAGTGACCACGGACCCCAGTGCGGCCAATGGGATATTTGCAAGAACCTGCAACGCGGCTCGCCAAGATCCAAGGCACTTCGTCAACAACAGAAACACACCAATCACAGAGACGCTTCCTAACACCAGCAGCCGAAAATTGGCCTGCTGTTGTGCTTCAAACTGGCCACCAAATTCAATGTGATAGTTTCCCTGCAGTGTCCGCAGTCGACCTTCAATGGGTTTCGCCAGTCTTTTGATGTCTCCGACTACACTCGCCAGATCGCGTCCTTCGACGTTGCAGAACACCACGATGCGCCGCTGAACGTGTTCTCGATTCAGTGTGTTTGGCCCGGTGGTATCCAACACATCCGCAACTTCGCCCAGCGAAACTTTGCGACCGGACGGAGTGTCCAGAATCGTCTGCTGGATCACGTCGGGATCATTGCGTGAGGCTTCGTCGTACCAGACCACCAGTCCGAAATATCGGTCATCGTCCAGAACTTGTGAAACAACCCGTCCCTTACAGGCCGTTTCCAGCAGTGTGGCGACATCGCCCGGTGCCAATCCATACCGAGCTGCATCTTCGCGACGAACCTGCAATCGGACCTGAGACACCTCCACCTGAGGTTCCAATTGCAGGTCCACGACGCCGGGGACCTGGCTCATCGCCGTATAAACATCCTGACTGGCATTCCGCAGTTCTCGCAGATCGTTGCCGAAGACCTTCACCGCGATTTGAGCTCGCACACCCGACATGATATGGTCCAGTCGATGCGAAATCGGTTGACCAATATTGGCCTTGATGCTGGGAATCGACGTAATCCGATCACGAATTTCAGCCAAAACCTGCTCACGAGGTCGCCCGGTCGTCTCAAATCCCCACAAATGTGCGATCGGAATCAATCGCAGGATCCGCGCGCCCCAACCAGATTTGGGACGCCGATACTCCTGAACGCGAACATCGATCTCGGACGAGTTCACTCCTTCCGCATGTTCATCCAGTTCCGCTCGGCCCGTGCGACGTGAGATGGAAAGGACTTCAGGAATTTCCATCAGCAGCATTTCTGCACGTTGCGCCAGTCGCTGACTTTCATCCAGACTGGTTCCCGGTTCCGTCTGAAAGCTGATAGTGAAAGTCCCCTCATTGAATGGCGGAAGAAACTCGCCGCCCATCCAGAAGAGGGACAACATCGCAACGCCAACCATCACGACTGTCCCGCCGAGCACCAGATTGGCATGCCGCAGTGTCCACCGCAGCATGACGGACGTGGCAGACTTCAAAACGCGGAGGACAAACGGGTCGCCTTTCTCGTCCAGAAATCTGGCCTTCGGCAATAGATAAGAGGCCAGCACAGGCGTGATCGTGAGCGACACCACCAGCGATGCGAGTAACGACGTCATGTAGGCCACGCCGAGTGGAGCAAACATGCGGCCTTCAAGACCGGCCATCGAGAACAGCGGAAACACAACCAGCACGACGATCAGTGTGGCGTAGACGATCGAGTTACGCACTTCACAGGATGCGTCGTAAATAACCTTGATGGCGTCTTCGGGGACTGCTTTCTGACGGTTCTCTTTCAGGCGACGGTAAATGTTCTCGATGTCCACAATGGAGTCATCGACGAGATCTCCGATGGCCACCGCGATACCTCCCAGCGTCATCGTATTGATCGAGATTCCAAACCAGCGAAAAATCAGAACAGTCAGCAGGATTGAGATCGGCATGGCGGTCAGAGAACTGATACTGGTGCGAAAATTCCACATGAAGATGAACAGCACCACAACCACCCAGATTGCTCCGTCACGAATGGCTTCGACCACATTTTCGACGGCGGCTTCAATGAAGTCAGCCTGCTTGAAGATCCTATCTTCGATAACAATGCCTTCCGGCAAGTCGCGTTGCAGTTCTTCCAGCACAGCCCCGATCTGCCGATCAAGTTTCAACGTGTCCGCGTTGGGCTGCTTCTGGACAGCCAGAATGACGGCCGATCCGCCTTCGATTTTATCGCCTTCGCGCACCAGCACACTGCCGTCGCCACGCTTCACCGGACCACCGAACCGCACGTCGGCCACTTCTTTCAACAGCACGGCTCGCTGACTGCGCCAGACAACCGGCGTATTTTCGATATCTTCCAGAGTCAGACTTTGCCCGCTGATCCGGATCAATGATTCTTTCGGCGATCGCACCATGATACCGCCACCTGCCAGGACGTTGGCCTTCTCGGCAGCAACCGTCAGCTGGTCAAGCGTAATGTTCTGAGCCGCCAGGCGGGCAGGCGACGTCAGAATTTGATACTGCTTTAAAGTTCCACCCATGACCGTCACCTGCGAAACGCCCTCCACAGCGAGCAGTCGGTTGCGGACGGTGAATTCGCCGAGCGTTCGCAGTTCCATGTCCAGTTCAGTGCTAGCGGCTTCGTCGGCAGGCGGTTTCGTGGATCGCAATCCAAGGAGCATGATCTCACCCATGATGGACGAGATCGGGGCCATCACAGGATTCACGTCGCCAGGAAGTCGCTCGCGGGCAATCTGCATTTTCTCCGCGACAATCTGACGGTCGCGGTAAATGTCGGTGCCCCAGTCAAAT
This sequence comes from Planctomycetaceae bacterium, assembly GCA_947476295.1. Lineage (GTDB taxonomy): Bacteria > Planctomycetota > Planctomycetia > Planctomycetales > Planctomycetaceae > SXXK01. The sequence goes on from CANJQC010000150.1 coordinate 12,587, forward strand.
TCGACCCACACAATCGACAGACCGATACCCGATGCCGAACGAACCCGTTGAACTCCTGTGGCCCCGTTCAGCAGATATTCAATCGGTCGTGTCACAAGCACTTCGACCTCTTCCGGTGCGAGACCGGGAGACTCGGTCATGACGGTCACGGTGGGTCGATTCAGATCGGGAAACACATCGACCGGCATTTCGCTCAGCGTGTAGCTGCCGTAGATCAGCACGGCGATGGCTGCAATCAGCACGAAGCCACGATTCTTGAGCGAGAAAGCGATGATAGCATTTAGCATGAATTACTCACTTCACTATGAGCCGCGAGGCGCTAGTGAGTTGTTGATTTAGTTCTGTGGATGAGTTTTTGTTTAACGGCAAGCCGTAGGCGACAGTTACTGCTTGCGCCGACGCCTGCGGCTTGCCGTTAAACGGTTAAATCAACAGACCGCTAGCTGCGGGTGTCTTTTCTGAGTTTCCACACTGTCCCCCGCAGCTAGCGCTTTGCGGCTCACTCAATTAACGACAGCTAACGCAACGCCGCATAGCCCGTCTGTAGCGCCATGGCCCCGCTGACAACCACCGAGTCATTTTGCACAAGGCCTTCCAGAATCTGCACAGCCACATCGTCGGACCGACCGAGCACAACAAATCGCCGTTCAAAGGTGTCATCGACTTTGTGAACGAACACGTACGATCGAGTCCCCTCGCGAACAATGGCATCACGCGGCACCGCGAGTTGCGGAGCGATATGCCCCGTCTCAATGGTCAGCCGAGCCATCATGTTGTGCTGAACCGGCACACGGGGCATCTGCTTGAGTTCGATCCAGACCGATAATGTTCGATCTTCCTGTCCCACTGAACTGCCACTGCGGACAAGAGTCCCCGTCACAACTTCCGCGGCATCCGCGACAAAGCGAACGCGGACCGTTTGTCCGACTTTGACTCGCGCGAGATCGCGTTCAGACACAAAGCCCTGCACCCACACGTGGGACAGATCGTGGATTTCAAACACCGATTCATCCGGCTGCACGACATGGCCAAGGACTTTGTCGAAATCCATCACCACACCATCGATCGGTGATCGGACAGGCAGCGTTGGCAACAGCGTTCGGGTGGTCACAAGCTGATTCAGTTGTTCTTCCGAGATTCCGGCGGTCGTCAACCGCTGCCTGACATTTTCACGCAGGCCGTATGCAAGGTTGAGTCGACTCTCCGCTTCCCACAGCCGTCGCTGGGAGACTGCATCGCCCGCCTTACCAAGATTGCTCATGATTTCCTGCTGCAGCTCCGAATCTAGGTGCGTTCGCAGCAAATCGAGTTGCAGGTTCTGAAAATCCTGACTGACGATTTCCGCCAGCACTTCGCCAGCCCGAACCTTCTGTCCTCGATCCACCAGAATTCGTGCAATGGAACCGCTGAGTTGCGATGATGCCACGGTACGCCGTGTTGGTGGTACATCGACCAGACCATCCACTGTGATTGTCTCGGCCAGAGTCAATTGCGATGCCGGCTGCAGGATGAGCCCAATATCGCGGGCCGTTTCATCGCTGACCTTCAGCACGCCTTTTGTAAAGAAACTTCCAAGCTCATGGCTTCCGCGTGTGACAACGCGATCTCCGGGGAACAAACTGCCGCCACGCACTTCGATCAGGTTTCCCATGCGCTGACCAAAAACAACGGTTTGCTTCTGGTACGTTGATGCCACTTGTGTCTGCTCTTCTTCCACAAGCACGAACCGTTCAGCTCCATCGCGAACGATAGCAGACATCGGCACGACAATCTTGTCGCCTGTGTCACCAACCTTCAGCCGCACCTGCCCGGACATGCCCGGCAGAAGCAGCAGGTCTTCGGAAGATGAATTCGACAGCGACGCCCAGATGGTTCCAAGATGTGTCTCTGGATCCAGAAACTGACCAAAGACATCGACCTGCGCAGGAAACTTCTCATTGGGATAGGCCGTCAGAGTCAACTCCAGCGATTGCCCGATCGCGACACGGGCAAGATCCTTCTCCAGCACGCCGATCTTCAGCCACACCGATGACAGGTCGAGCAC
>CANJQC010000151.1 GCA_947476295.1 Planctomycetaceae bacterium
CACTAAATATCCTGATCCCAAAAGTAACCCTCGGAGGGCTGACGCCCTGCCGCTCGCCTATGGACTACATCTTTTGACCGGCAGAAGCGGGGATGGCCACAACCGGGTGACGGGCCTGAGCCAACAACGGGCCTGACTGAGCAGAATCAGGAGCTGGTGTAAGTAATCGATCTTCCTGGGGAGTCCATCCAGACGACAACTGCACAACTGCCGAAATTGCCAACGCCCAGATCGCACCCAACTGTTCCGGAAACGGCAGGATTGCCGACAATACAACGCCCAGAAACAGAGTGACAAGTGACGAAGAAATCCGGAACCGTGTTTTACGAAAACTGTCCGCCTGCCACCACCAGCGACGAATCAAAAACAACAATCCGAAGAACATCATGAATCCCGCCATCGTCGGCAGGCCACTCTGCAGCATATGAAGCCGCCCGATTGTTCCGGCATTGAAGATGCCGTCACCATCCGTATGCAGCAACGGCGTTTCATGGAGCATCAGGAACTGTTGCAGGATTGCGGCAATGGCACCAACACCCAAACCAAGACTCCCTTGAATCAGGCGCCGCACGATTGTATCACCCGTTCGACCTTCCCACATTTTCGCGGGCACAATCAACGCCCATGCCGCGATCAGCGTCACCGTTCCGAAGAACGCGACGTCGGCAGGATTCGGAAGCATGTCGGTTGCCAGATAGACGGCAGTTGTCACCAGTGCCGCCGCTGCTAATGAAATCGACAATGAAGTCGTCATGTCGGTTGCACGCTGGCCAGCAGGAATCTGCCGTACGGTTGCCGGACTATACAGCTTCAGCGATACTGGCATTGGTTGTGGAGCCGGTGCGACATACCGCTGCTGTGTGCTTACCATCACGGGAGCCGCCTGAGCTGGCCCCGGCATCGGAGGCAATCCTGTCCTCGGCTGTGGCGAGCTTTGCGGAACAAACGCAACCTGATTGGCTCCACCCGGTGAACCGGCAGTCACCGGCTTCATAAAGAACGTGCGATAAACTAAATACGCCAGCCCGCCAAGAATTCCACCTGCCGTGAGAGGCCTGAACGCACCCGATTGCAGAATCAGCCACAACACCGAACCGCAGACCACCCACTTCACAGGCGCGGGAACTCGCTTGTTCCAAAACACCATCGCGAAATTCCATTTATCGGCAAGTCGGGTCGCATCGGCGCCAGTCGGCACACTCGGACTGCCAACCAGCGTCGTCGCCAATACAGGAGTCGCCTTCTTTGCCGACGGTTTTGAAGCATAAGCGGGTGTTGGTTTTTCTGTCTCGAAACCTGACTCTTCAATCGCCCTGCGAAATCGACGCTCCAGTTCTTCAACATCACTGATGCGTCGATCCGGGTCTTTTTCCAAAGCCGCTGCCAGCACAGGACGCAGTCGTTCGGGCAACACCGACAAGTCCGGTTCCGCCGTCAGATGCTTCATAAGAATCTCAGCCGTTGTTTCGCCTTCAAAGGGAACGCGGCCCGTGACCATTTCGTATAGAATCACGCCCAGAGAATACACATCCACTTCGCGACCGTAGCGTCCCCGAGCGACCTCAGGTGCCATGTAGTAAACCGTCCCGACACTTTGCGTCTGCGCGCTGCGGCGACTTTCAGAAATGTATTTCGACAGCCCGACATCGCCGATTTTCACCAGATCCGCATCGCTGAAGACGTTGGCAGGTTTCAGGTCGCGATGCACCAGTCCTCGATCATGCAGGAAGCTCAAACCCGCCGTCATCCCGTGCAGCCAGCGAAAGACTTCATTCAACGGAAGTCCCGCAGGATTTTCCTGCAACACTTCATACAAGCCTTTGCCTCCGACATACTCCATGATGATCCAGTGATCTTTGTCGGCATCCTGCCGCATGTCAAAGATTGTCACCAGATTCGGGTGCTTCAGATTCAGACACTGGGACACACCACGCAGTTCGACTTCCATGTTGTTGTGCAGCAGCTTCAGCGCGACCTCTTTACCGGCGTCGGTCAGCGCATAGTACACTTCACCAAATCCACCGCGATGAATTGCGCGTTTGATGGTGTATCCTTCCAGCGGCCTGGATTCTGGTGCGAGTGCAAACTTCATAACGGTATTCCGACTAAAACAGGTACCATTGGCTGACGCTCTGTCTAAAAAAGGGGTCAGGAACCAATAGCCAAATGGCCCAGAGGGTGCTCCGCACTATTGGTTCCTGACCCCTTTTTTAAAGATCCGACTCATCATGCTTTCAGTCTTTCAATCCGAAACCGAAAGTCATCACCTGAAACTACAGCACCGTCGCTCAGATTGGCAGAATCCCGAACTCGCGCGCCGTTGACACTCAGTGGCGCTTTTGAACGACAGCGCAATACGCCTTCCTGATTGTAAATCACAACCAACTCCGGCCAGTCCGGACAATACACATGATGGTCTTTTCGAGGCCCCAGAAGAATACTGTCCGACATCAGAATAATACCATTGACCGACTGGGCTGGACGATGGGGACTTTCAAAATCTAACACGGCCGACCCGGTCAGTACGCTGGGAATGCGAAAACCCAGCCGAACTCGTTCTGCCAGGCAGATGACATCGCCTGTCCGCAGCAACGTCGGCCCGGAGACAGCTCGACCTGACACAACGGTCGAATTGTGTGGATGGATGAACCAATCTTCTCCATTTCGCAAAAGTGACGCATGGCGCCGCGACAGATTTGCCATCAGGCAGATGTCGGCCGACGTGTGTTCCAGCGTGGGGCCACCAATCAGAAACTGAGACCCCACGCACAACTGCCAGGCTCCCACTCCGTCGATCCACAACATGTAACGATCAGTCGCCATAGGCCACGTCAATTCTCTGCCTTCTACTGGCCCCGTCGTCGCACGGCTTTTGGAAACAGAACCATCCACGGCAGGCCAGATCATTGTAAAGCCTTCATTGTTTCAAAGGCAGCGATTTCTGTAGGTTGGACATTCATGTCCGAGATCTCACCAAAAACCGTCCCATCGCGGCAAAACTCATGAAGCAAACGAACCTTCGCTTTGGCTGCGATCTCTGGCCAAAAGACGGACATGAATGTCCATCTTGTCTACGCGGTCAGCAATTCAAATCTCGATCGATGTCAACTTCACACACACATAGAACACTCCGACCCCGAGCATGCTGCGAGCCCGGAGCGATGTGTGTCCCGGTCATGTTGCGGAAATCATTTCCGCGTGATTGTTCAACGCCCGCCGGATATGAATGTCGATCAGATCGATGGCTGAACACTGACTTCCGCAGCGGCACCGTCGCTCTTCAGACCAAAGTGCGAATCGATTTCTCCGACGATGTCCCCGTTCTCGGGGACAATTTCTTCATTCACCGGAATACGGCCCAGCACGCTGCCCTCGGTTTCCAGTACTGACTCACGCACGTCCAAAGCGCGATTCATATCTTTGATCATCTTTTCAACATGAGCGAGTTTTGAATCATCGATCTCGATGGAATTGATCGCTTCTGCTGCCTGAACCTGTTTCAGACGTGCTTCAAGCTGTGCCACTTGCACGACAAGATCCTGCTTGCGAGACAACAGCGTGTCCAGCTTCTGCTGATTGGCTCGCAGCGTATCGCGCTGAGCCGCCAGAATCTGACGATCACGCTTCACCGTTTCTTCCACCGAACAGAATGATTCGAAGCGATGAGCCAGATCCGATTCGACTTCACTGCGACTGTAAGAGACAGCTCTGTAAGTGAACGAATCGTTTCCGGTTTCCAGATCACGTCGCAGAGCCAGGATGGCTTCCTTCTGTTTGCCAAGTGATGCTTCTTTGTCCGTCAGACCACGTTCCATATCTTTGACATCGACCGATTGTTCCGCGACGATCGTCATGTGCCGACGAATCTCGGGAACCAGATTGTCCACTTCATCGCGGATGCGATCGAGTTCGAACTCGACCGAAATCTCAGACTTCACAGCCTCCCGCACCTGACCGCCAAAGGTTCGCAGATAGCTGAACGCATCCGACCCTAACAGCAGCCCACCCATCAAAAACAGGGACAATGCACAAACCACGACTTTCTTCAACATTTCAATTCTCCTCACCGGGTTACCACACTTTGTATTCGCGGGCTCAGTTCCCGCAGCATGGGAACGTGATTCGACGGCCAACTCCGTTGCTTAGAAAAATTCAGAAGATTTTTCTGACGAAGGCTCAAGGATCCTTCCGTGCGGCCAATATAGAGAGATTTCGGCTGGAGCACACTAACCCGAAGCGTCAGCGAGGCAAGGCTTTACGAACCTCGCTGACGCTTTGGGTTGGTGTCTGGCAATGCAAAAATTGCGATGTCGAATTATGCGAGCGGCAGAAAAATGTTTAACATGGAGGGTCGAAGCATCCCTTCGCTCCTTTCGTTCGACTTAAATAATCGGTTCAAATCTCGATGACTCTTTCACGTCTGCCGCTTAGCTATTGCACCAATGTTCATTCAGGACGAACGGTTGCGGAGGTGACTGATGGTTTGACGACGTACTCTGCCGCAGTGCAGCGGCAGTTGGATTTTCCGATGGCAGCGGGCCTCTGGCTATCCGCCGGCGTTGTGCGTGAATTGACGGAAAACTCTGATCAATTGGAACAGTTGGCTCAGGTGCTGTGGCAGCATGACCTGTGTTGTTACACGCTGAATACGTTTCCGTTCGGAGATTTTCACAGCGAACGAGTCAAGGAACAGGTCTATCTGCCTGACTGGGCCTCGGCCGCCCGCATCAACTACACCGAACAATGCGCCGCAATTCTGGGACAACTTTTGCCAGCAGACGGCGAAGGAAGTTTATCGACCGTTCCGCTGGGTGGTCGCATGAATCCGCACGCCGCAGATTTTCATGCGGTCTGCTTCAGTCATTTGATTCGGCTGGCAAAGTACCTGCATCAATTGTACGAAACAACCGGTCGCCGTATCCGACTGGGACTGGAACCGGAACCGATGTGCGAAATGTCCGGCACGACGGAATGGACATTACCCGTGTTCGATCGTTTGTTCGCTCACGCGGAAGCGCTGGGCTGCGAGCCTGTGGTTCGAGAATACATCGGAGCCTGCTTTGATGTCTGTCATCAGGCTGTTGAGTTCGAAGATGTGGCAGAATCCATCGAGCAGTTTGTCCGGCGCGGAATTCGGATTAACAAAGTTCATATCACCAACGCGGTGGAACTTCTGAACCCGTCCGGGAACGCGGCAGGCCGACAAGCTCTTCGGCAATTCGTGGAACCTCGCTACCTGCATCAGACATATGCTCGATTTGCGGACGGGCGAATTGAAACTCGCCTTGATCTGTCGCTGGAAGACATCGAACGTCAGCCTGCAGACGAGTTTATGCAGGCGACCAGCTGGCGCGTGCATTTCCATGTGCCGATTTTTGCAGACACGCTCGGTGCGCTGAAGACAACACGTCAGGATCTCGCCGCTGCGCTTCGGAAAGTCGCCACGTTGACGTACGCGCCGCAGTTGGAAGTTGAGACCTACACATGGCCCGTGATGCCGGGTGAAACGGCCTCTGATTCACTGCCATTGGCCGATCGGATCGCACAGGAACTACGTTCCGCGGCGGAGTTAATCGGTGCAGCGGCGGAACTTGAGGTTCGCTGATACCATTGTCTATCAGGTGTTTCGATCGCGTGTTGCATTTTCAGGGAACGCTCGGTACCGGTCCGGGACCGGTCTGGGTCAACGCCATTCAGGTCCATGTTTCGCAGAACTATGGCTTTGCGGAAATGCCAATGCCGATTTCGCTGCTCAGTGCGCCGAACGGATTTACGCCAGATGCCACATCGATATCGACCCAGTTTGACCGGGACATTGTGTTAGTGCTGGACCGATCCCTCCCGATCACGCATTTTTGCAAAACGTACAATGATTGTGATGACGGCCGGAATTCAGAATAGAGGCTCCGATCCCGTGGCTCGGGCGACGGTTGCCTATCAGACCTATGGCATCATAGTCCATGTCATCACCTTCAGCAACGATGCGGATCAAGTCAAAGCTGCCGCGATTGCGGCGGCGGGCAGTGGCCTACACTATCACGCAGCCAGCGGTTCGGCGTTGATCGCCGTGTTTGAGGAACTTGCAAGAACTTTGCCGACGATGCTGACACGCTGATGCTCCGTCACGGCGAAGTACAGTGATTGCATGTGGGAAACTTTTGCTGTGAGTACGTCACCATGAAGAAATCCAGGTTACAAAGTCAATCCCGGGAATGTCGCGGTCATCGAGGTGTCACGGTGGTGGAATTTTCCCTCGCCGTGCCGCTGTTTCTGATGGTCCTGTTTGCGGGGTTTGAGTTTTCTCGCGTCTGCCTTATTCGCAACGCCGCCCATAACGCTGTCTATCAAGCCGCGCGACGAGTCATGGTTCCGGGTGCGACGGTGGCCGATGCCAACGCCGAAGCAACACGTTTGCTGAGCGTCTTCGGCGTGAATTCATTTACACTGACCATCAATCCGACGCCGATAACACTGGCGGCGAATCGCGTTACGGTGTCGATTGACATTCCCGCCAGCCAGTGTAGCTGGATCGCTCCACGATTTACGAATTCGCTCACGATTCACGCCGGTTCGACGCTGTTTGCAGAACGTGACCGAACCTACTGATGACGTTCGACGCCCTGGGTTCTCACATTGCATCTGAAGCGATATTCTGCGGTGGTCTTTTTCGCTCCCATTCTTCAAAACAGCGATTGACTGTTTGAAATTGGGTGAGACCACTTACCATGTCGGACACACAATCTGCCAACACCAGCGCGCGACAGGAGTCTCCAGCGGAACGGCTGCTGACGCCCGTTCAGTTTGTGCGCGGTGTGGGACCGCAGCGTGCCGAACTCCTGAAGAAGCTGGGAATCCTTACCGCCCGCGACTTGCTGTTTCACATCCCGACTGGCGTCAACGACTTCAGCGATATGCGGACTGTGCCAAAGCTGGAAGCGGATGTTGAACAATCGGTTCATGGATTTGTGGTGGATCGGGATGTCCGGCAGCTTGGGGGTGGTCGCTCGCTGGTTGGAATTCTGCTTGACTGCGACGGACACTACGTCCGTGGATTGTGGTTCAATCAGCCGTGGGTTTTTAAGAAGTATCGCGACAATGAGCATCTGGTTTTCAGTGGTAAGCCACAGAAAAAGGCCGGTCGTTGGGAATTCAACGGCCCGCGCGTCGCTGTGCTGGCACCTGACGACGACCTCGAAGCCGCAGCGGGTGTGCTGCCACGTTATCCTTTGACTGATGGTATCAAGCTGGATGCCATGCAGCGGATGACACGTTCGGTCGTCGAGAATTTTGCCGAACTGGTTCCGGATTCTGTGCCGGATTCATTCCGCACAACGCATCGACTCCCCGATTTGTCCACTGCCCTCCGCTGGCTCCACATGCCGGAATCTGTGAAGCAATGGCAAGACGGACGCTATCGAATTCTGCTGGACGACCTCCTGGAGTTTCAGTTGGGGTTAGCGCTGCGACGGCGGATCTGGAATCGCACGCTCAAGGCCAGGCCGATCGAAGTGTCCGCGAAGATCGATGCCCGTATTCGACGCCTGTTTGAATTTCGATTCACGGCTGGTCAGGATCAATCGATTCGCGACATTACAAGAGATCTGCTTCAGTCAGCTCCCATGCATCGGTTGCTCCAGGCAGACGTCGGTGCAGGCAAAACGGCGATCGCTGTCTACGCGATGTTGTCGGCGATCGCGGCTGGATTCCAGGCGGTGCTGATGGCACCCACGGAGGTTCTGGCCACTCAGCATTGGGAAACGTTCGATGAACTGCTGGCAGAAAGCCGCGTGCAGCGTGGACTGCTGATCGGTGGACTGCCTGCAGCGAAACGTCGTGACCTGCTGGACGGCATCAACTCCGGAAAAACGCAACTGGTGATTGGTACGCAGGCGGTCATTCAGGACAGCGTGAAATTCCACAATCTGGCATTGGCTGTGATCGACGAGCAGCATCGATTTGGCGTCCGCCAGCGCGCCAGCTTTACCGGGAACGACGTTAGTCCGCATGTGCTGGTGATGACAGCGACACCGATTCCTCGCAGTCTGTGTCTGACTCAGTTCGGTGATCTGGACGTGTCGGTGATTCGCGATCTGCCGCCGGGTCGTCAAAAAGTCGTGACGGCAAAGATCGTCAGCATGGCGGAACAGGCGAAGATGTGGCACTTTGTCAGACAACAGCTTGCGAAAGGACGACAAGCGTACGTCGTCTGCCCGCGCGTGGAAGGTCAGTCGGAAGACGATGATGCTGCAGTGGAGACGGTCTTCACCCAGTTGCTGCGAACGGAACTGTCCGGGCTGCGAGTCGAATTGCTGCACGGACGCATGGACCGTGAACGACGACATGACGTCATGGATCGCTATCGAAGCCACGAAGTCGATGTGCTGGTTTCAACGACTGTGATTGAAGTCGGCGTCAATGTGCCGAACGCGACCATCATGATTATTCAGCAGGCCGACCGCTTCGGACTGGCTCAATTGCATCAACTGCGAGGCCGAATCTGCCGCGGCAGTTATCAGGGGTATTGTTTTTTGCTGTCGATGACGGAAGCTGGAGACGCTCTTGAACGCTTGGCCGCTTTGGAAAAATCGGCAGATGGGTTCGAACTCGCCGAAAAAGACGCAGAACTCCGCGGCCCAGGCGATATACTTGGATTGCGTCAAAGTGGAGCGATGCCGTTGCGATATGCAGACCCCGTGCGGGATCTGAGTATTCTTCAGGTGGCGCGCCGCATGGCTCAGGATCTGGTGGATGACGGACTATTCGACCAACCTGAGTTCGGCGAGTTGAAAACTGTCGTGTTGGAACGATTTGCGAATCTGCTGGATCTTCCCCAGACTGGTTAGCGGGGTTTCGTTTCCTTCGGCATTTCTCCACAGCGTGAAGATGGCTATACTCTGTGCACACGGCCTATGCAGCGAAATGTCGCCAGCCACCGGTAACTGCCTCAGTAGACACAGCAAAACACCGAGGGCTGGCGGTGTTTCGCTGAACGTGATGGGCCATGATCGGCATGGGGGAGAAACACAGGATGAAGTATCTGAAGTTGCTGAGTCTGGCAAGCGCGAGCCTGAGCATGATCTCCAGTATCGCAACTGCAACGGTCGAAGCCTCAGCCGTTTCTTTTCGCCCCGATGATTCGTCCAGCAGGAATTCCGTGACCACTGCCGCCGCGTTTGGCCGGATGCCGATCGAGAAGCTCAAAGGACGACTTCAGCAATGGCTCACGCTGTCCGGCACGAATGAACGAGCGTCAAAACAGGTAATGGAACTCTGGTCAAACCGCGAACTGGTCGACGGATTGACCGCTGAACAGACGCTGGATCGTCTCATCGATTCGATTGCAATCGCTGACAAGTCCGTGCAACAGCTTGTCGAATCCTGTCGCTCGACGGGGGCGCGCAAGTCCCTGGACTACGAAGGCACGCGATCGGAGGCTTTCTTCCATGACAATGTGACTCTGTATCATGCGAGGTGGCTGACACAGCATCGTTTTTATGACGAAGCCATTCTGATGCTGGAAACACTGGAGCCGGAAAAAGTCGTTGATCCGGCCAGTTTATTTTTCTACCGAGCGGTTTGCCGACTGCGGTTATTGAAGCCCGAAGAAGCTGGCGATGACATTTCGTTGCTGCTCAACAATACGCTCGATGTTCCGTCTCGCTTTCGAGCGGTCGCGGAGATGATGAAAGAAGAAGCCCGGGTTGCGACTGAGGGTCTGCCGCAGGTTGCTCGACTGATGTCCGATGTGCAGCGTCGTCTTGATCTTGGCAGCTCAGATGATCCCGTACAAAAACGCGAAGACGAAGTGGTTGCGGCTCTGGACAAGCTGCTGGAAGAAATGGAAAAGCAAAAACAACAGCAGCAACAATCAGGCGATGGAAAGGGACAGGGGCCGCAGAATCAGCCAGGGCAGCAAGGAGCCGGTCAGAGTACGATTAAAGGAGCGGCGGCTGATGGTGAAGCCGATCGAAAAAATCTGGCCGAGAACGGAAGCTGGGGTATGCTCGACAAACAAGCGGAAACCAAAGCGCGGGAACTTATCCGACAACAGTTCCCCCCAAATTTTATCGACGCCATCAGCCGTTATACTCGCCGCATCGCCGAACAGAAAAAGTAATCGCCCAGTCCCTTCTCCACAGAGTTCGGGGACAGGCTGGCTGACAGGGCGCACAATCGTTCCTGTCTCCATTCGCTTGTCCTAAATTCGTTTGTCCATCGCTTGGCCGCTTTCTGCTGTGTGCGGAATGCAACACGATTCCGGGCTGTCGCTTGGTTTCCTGAGGTGTAGTGGATGGACAGCGGATTCCTGTACAAGCGAATTTAGACAGAAAAAGAGAGATTCTTATCATGTTGCTACTGACACTACTCGCGGCCTTGCTCGCGCCGACAGACTCGAAGATATCGATGCTGGGCGGGCAGGCGCACAGCGGGATTCTGACTGCCATTTCAAACTCAGATGTTGAGATCAGTGAAAATGGCACGTCGGTCAAACTGCCGATTGACGACGTGATGATGATCGAGTTTCCCGCGACAGCTTCCGCGAACTCAGATGAGTCACAGATGTTGTTTTTCACCGACGGAAGTCAGGTGCGTGGCACTTCGTTCGTTCGCACAGCGAAGTCGCTGACAGCGCACACGATATTGTTCGGTGCCGTTGACGCTGATGTTGATGCGATTCATGCCGTGCGACTTCAGACAGACAACCCTTCCTATGCTCAGCAGTGGAACACGTTTCTGAAGCGCGAATCGGAAAAAGACAATCTCGTCGTGGCCAAACGAGATGGTTCAGGACTCGATTTTCTGGCAGGTATCGTCAGCACGGTTAGCGCAGAGAAGGTGGAGTTTCTCCTGGATGGTGAAACGATTCTTGTGCCAGCGGATCGAGTCTACGGAATCGTGTTCGGTCAGCCGGCCGGATCGAAGAACGGAACGAACGGGCCGAATGTCGCGATTCAGCTGACCAGCGCTGCGGGCGAGGTTCTCAAGGTGCGAACGATCACACTTGAAGGCGATCAATTGGTAGCCGAATCCGGCTGGGGGAAAAATTTGTCAATTCCGCTGAATCAACTGCAGAAGATCGATCTGAGCAGTGGTCGAATTCAATTCCTGTCGGACATGCCCGCACTCGTGGAACGCTTCGACGGTGTCGATCCGGAGAACAGCTTGTTTGCCGGATTGATTGACTCTGAACAGCAGAAGTTACTCTTCGGACCACAGCGAAACATGACGATCGAACGGCAATCCAAACTGCGGCTGCGTGGGCGGGAATTTGCGAAAGGCTTGTGTATCCATTCGCGGTCCGAAATGCAGTGGGCGCTGGAAAAACGGTTTTCGGCGATGGAATGCGTGGTCGGTGTTGATGATGAAGTAGCGTTCAACGGAATGCACGCGGTGGCCTTGAAAATCACAGGCGACGGCACCGTGCTGTATGAAAAACTGATTGCAGCAACAGACGATCCGCTGCCGGTGCGATTTTCGCTGGAGGGCATCGCAACGTTGACGATTCTTGTCGATTTCGGCGACGGAAGCAGCGTGTGTGACTGGCTCGACATTGCCGACGCACGGCTCGTGATTGCAAAGGATAAGCCGTGAGATACCTGCTCCTTATCTTATGTATCGTCGCGTGCGCCGCGCCAGCGATCGCTCAGCAGACCATCATTCAGCGTGAAGCGGCGCGAGTCGAGACGTTGCGGAGGATTTCGCCGAGCATTGTGTGTGTGATGGACCCGAAGGGCCAGGGTGGTGGTTCGGGTGTTTTGATTTCGGCGGATGGTTATGCCATCAGCAACTATCATGTGACGTCAGGGTCCGGCACGTTCCTGAAGTGCGGCCTGAGTGACGGTAAGCTCTACGATGCGGTGATTGTCGGGATTGATCCTACGGGAGATATCGCACTCATTCAGCTTCAGGGTCGAGCGGATTTTTCGTTTGCCATTCCCGGAGATAGCGATCAGGTGCAGGCAGGTCAAGAAGTAATGGCACTTGGAAATCCGTTTCTGCTGGCGAGCGACTTTACACCGACCGTGACGTACGGCATCGTCAGTGGAGTTCATCGCTATCAGTATCCCGCGAATACATTCCTGGAATACACAGACTGCATTCAGATTGATGCGTCCATCAATCCCGGTAACTCGGGTGGGCCATTGTTTGATATCAACGGTCGCTGGATTGGGATCAACGGTCGCGCGTCATTTGAAAAACGAGGGCGAGTTAATTCTGGTGCAGCGTACGCGATTTCTGTGAATCAGATTCAGAAGTTTATCGAACATCTGAAGTGTGGCTTGATCGTTGATCACGGCGTGGCGGAATTTACCGTGGAAACTTCCGGGACCGGTGAAGTCACCGTGGCTCAGGTTTCGACACTTTCAGATGCATATCGACGAGGTCTGCGGCCCGGTGCGCAAGTGTTATCATTTGCCGGGCGATTATTGACGTCCGCCAATGACTTTCAGAATGTGCTGGGCATTTTTCCAGAAGGCACACGATTGCCGCTGACTTGGCGCGACAGAGACGGGCTGCACGAAGCGACTGTTCGACTGCGTCCGCTGCATGCTTTTCAGAAAGCTCCGGAATTGCCGGAAGAACGACAGCAACGACCGCGGCAGGATCCGGATCAGCAGGACGGCGAAGACATTAAATCAGATGAGACAACTGATGAAGTTCCGGAGACGCTCAAGAGCCTGTACGTGGCCCGCGATGGTTTTTGCAATTACTACTTCAACGAGATTCAACGACTTCGTTTGCTGAATACATTGAAAGAAAGAGTCGGTTCCAATGGCGATCCCGGGTCTGCCTGGGTAGTCACGTTCACTGGCTCTGATCCGGGGCCTCCTCTAACGGGCGAACTGACCATTGCCGCATCGGCAGTTGGCATGAATCTGAACAACCGGCCGTTCCTGCAAAGCACGACCGATCCGCTGGTCGAAGAGGAATCGCCTCAGTTGCCCGGTCTGCTCATCGCCATGAATCAACTGCGACGGCTGCTCAGTGGTGATGCAGCTGCGTTTTTAGAACAGCAGGCAGCCGGTCGCACATATCATCTGCCGTTAAAGAAGGACGTCGATGTGTTGCAGACGCGCGAAGGCGTTCGCACCTGCCGCTGGTACTTCGAAGAAAACTCATCACTACCATCGGGGGTCGATATTGAATACGCTCAGGGAATCGACGAAGCTCGCTTGCTGTTCGCTGACTGGTCTGATCGGAACGGCGCCGTTTTTCCCGGTCGGATTGGACTGATCTCGGGTGTTCGAGAAGAACTGCGATGGCTGAACATCGACAGCGTGACGGTCAACAAATCATCTGCCATTGAAGAGACGAAGCCGTGAACACATGTTGCATTCACCTTTTTGAACGAGCGTCCCGAACGGCATTGATTCAGCTGATGCTTCTGGCGACCTGCGATTGCTATGCGTCGCAAGTCGAGTTTCAGGCGACAGCCGATGTCCTGAAGTCGCAGCAGCAAACAATTGTTAAATTGTTCGGTGCGGGTGGCGGCAGTCTGGATTCGTACGGAACGGGCACTTTGGTTTCGGCCGATGGTCATGTGGTGACAGTCTGGAATCATTTGGTGAGTACGGGACTTCTGACAGCCATCACGGCCGATGGTCGGAAGTTCGACGTCGATGTCGTTGGCACTAGTGCGGAGCATGATCTGGCACTGCTGAAACTCCGAACAGAACCTGGTGATTCATTTTCGTGCATCGACCTATCACAGGCGACGGACCCCAATCTTGGTACTCCGGTGCTTGCATTCAGCAACATGTTTCGCGTCGCGACCGGAAATGAGCCCGCGTCACTGGTGCATGGAGTCATCGCGGCCAGAATTCCACTGGAAGCGACTCAGGGCCGCTGGAAATTTCCGCTCAAGTCACCCGTCTGGCTAGTCGATGCGATTACCAATAATTCCGGTGCCGCCGGAGGCTTGCTGACCGATACAAAGGGCACGCCAATAGGATTGATTGGCAGAGAAATTCGGCATTCCGCCAGTCGCACATGGGTCAACTATGCAGTTCCGCTGACAACCTTGAAACCCGTGATTGAGACACTGCTGTCCGGTAAGAAACTGGATTCACGCCCGAAATATTCTGAAGCCGGTGCGCCGATGATTTCCGATCAGGAACTCACGGCACGTTTCGGTCTGACGATGCTGCCGAATGTCGTGGAACGAACTCCGGCCTGGATCGACGCTGTCGCAAAGGATTCAATCGCCGCAAAGGCCGGACTGCAGCGCAGCGATCTGATCGTGCTGGTGAATGATGCCATTATAACCAGTGTCACTGATTTTCAGCAGCAACTCGCCGTGTTCGGCAGCGGCGAACGAGTGTCTCTCACGATCAACCGCGAAGAACAA
>CANJQC010000152.1 GCA_947476295.1 Planctomycetaceae bacterium
GAAGACCTGATTCTGTTTCAGGGACTGGAACCAAACGATCAGGATCGCATCTCGCCGGAAGATCTGAAACGGGGTTTGGAAGACCACCGGGCGTTTCTACTGGAACGAGTGACACTTCGAGACGCCAAGGGGGAACCGATCAAAGGGGATGTGACGGATGTAAAGCCGTTTGAAATTCCTGCCGACGGCATTCTCAGCACTGACATGATGCTGCATACGGCGACATATGAACTGGAGTTTCCGTTTTCCGAACCCCCGGAATTCCTGACCATTCAGCAGGATATGAGTGATGAAAATTTCATTATTCCCAGCGAGATGAAACTCACTGTGCATCAATCCGGCACTGCGTTGAACTACACCGAATCAATGGTTCCCGGAGCATCCACGACGGTGCGTTTTGACTGGCAGCAATCGATCACAGAGGACGCCTCCGACGCTGAATGGGAGACATGGTTTTCCAAACAGCGTGAAGCGACTTTGGGGATTACCAGCTACAGCAGCGTTTATTCGTTTGTGTATATTGAACCCAACGAAATACGGCATGAGATCCTGATTCCGCTCGCGACGCTGAAGACTATCCTGCCAGTAAAAAGTCGTGATGCGGCGTTTGTTGAGATCGACGAACAGGATGCGATTCGGACCCTGATTCGTGATTGGCTGCGCGACGAGAATCCGGTCACGATCAATGGTTCCCGCGTGTTGCCGGAGTTCTTCCGGATCGATTTCTACGGCCTTGACCTCCGCGATTTTGCAGCGCAGGCGGCGGAGCAGAAAGTCAGTTTGGCAAGTGGGCGAGTGGGTATTATCCTGCGGTATCAAACACCAGACAAAGCCGTGCGTGATGCGACGCTGACTTGGGAAAAGTACTATTCCACGATGAACAAGATTCAGTCGGTCGTGATCGCGTACCCCGAAAAGCTGGAACGCTTTGAGTTTTCGCGGCACAACAAGGCGGTTGACAATGTGCTCAAGTGGACCTGTGACCCGAGCACTCTGCCACAACCGATTGAATCTGTTTCAGCAATCATCGCACCGCGACCAACGCTGACGATTCCCGTCGGCAGTCTGTTCTGCCTTGTCATCGCTTTTTTCAGTCTGCGGATAAGAAAGAACACCGTTCGTTCGTTGGTCGGTGGAGTGGCGTTGATTCTGGCGTTTGCAGCATGGCGTTCGGCAGGATTAGCATTCGCCATCGACCATCCGTGGCGGCAGCCGGCAGAACTCAGCGAAGTGCAGGCGACGGAGATTTTTCAGAGACTTCATCGGGGCGTTTATCGGTCACTGGATTTCGGCAGCGAGGACCGGGTTTACGACGTGCTGGCAACCAGTGTGGACGGCAACCTGCTGGAGAAACTCTATCTCCAGCTTCATGAGAGTCTGGAGATGCGGGAACAGAGCGGTGCGGTTGCCAGAATTCAGTCCATCCAGTACGACAACGGCGAACAGTCACCGCGGCAGTCAACAACCGTTTCGTGGCCAGGCTTTCAATATCGATCCACATGGACCGCTGCTGGGACTGTGGAACATTGGGGCCACATCCACGAACGCCAAAATCGCTTCGACGCTGTCTTCACCATCGAACCTCGCGATGGAAACTGGAAAATCACACGCATGGACATTGCCAATCAGCAACAAGTCGCCGCAAAGACTCGCCTGCGATAGCGAAAAGCTGCGCAGTCAGAGGGATTGAACCTTTGCGGCTCGGCGGAAGCTTCGCCTTGCAGTATTCAGAAAGACTGCTAATCGGCGATCGTCAGCACTCGGGTTGAGTTCAGGTGTTGCGTGAGATCCTTCTGCTTCCACCATGTGGGTTTGAGCCCGCGCGGGGAATACAGTTTTTCGCCCTGATCCAGATAGTGCGGCGAGTCTTCATGGCCGCATTGGCCCCACGGGGTACAGGTCATCGATTCGATGCCATCCTTGTGAAAGAACATCAGGATCATGGCCATTGATCCGCTGCGAGCAATATAGCGCCCGGGTTTATCACCATCGGGGTCGCAGTTCACATCGAACAGCGTTTCCGAGAAGTTGGCTTCTTTGTTGCCCGATCGGAACTCCGTACCTCCCACCGGAAAGTAACGTCCTCCACGTCCCACCTTGTGAACATCCCCCCAGGCCGTGTCCCAGCGACCGTACTGCTGTTTCATTTCTTCGATGGTCTGCTGCAAAAGTTCCAGTGCCTGCCGCTGCTGTTCGGCTTCGAGATGATTGCCCTGGGCTATGGGTAACAGGTCGATCTTATCGCCGCATTTGAGGCGCCAGAATTTGTAAATCGTTGTCGCCGTTGCTTCCGGTGTGAACTCCCCGTCCCAGGCCAGAATTGCGCTTACGACGGCAGCGAATTCTGCGGACTGCATGCGTTCCCCGCCTTCAGCATCCACGGCAGCTCGCAACTCATTCTGCCAGCGTTCTGCCTGGATATCATGCACGTCCAGTACAATTGAAATCGCCTCTTCACGCGTTACAGAATCATCGTTATCCAGCAACTGTCGTGTGCGGATCCCGCGCGGATTATTGACCTCCCAGTCTCCTACATTAAAGATGTGACTCAGATAACGTTCTTCGCGGAGCGGAGAATCCGGCATCATGTTTTCCGGCGAGACATTGCAGTTCTGCATGAATCCCTGAGGCGGATTGAAAACGTGGATCAGATCATCTATCTGATGAATCCCTTTCCATGCCGTGGCAGATGTATCGCCGGGAACCGGAGCCGTCCAGTCGTATCCTTTGGGCCGGATCGGCGTCTTGCCGACCCGCGCGTAGCCGATGTCACCGTACACGTCGGCAAACATGAAGTTCTGCTCATTAAATTCGCACATTCCTAGGGCTTCGTAGAATTCACGCACATTGGTGGAGGTTACCATCTTCCATGCCTGCTGCATCATTTGCGTCGATTCGAGCAGGGGCGAAGCCCCGACAAAAACTTTGCCGGCGTCTTTATCGGAGACCTTCATTACAGGTCCAAGGTGCGTGTACACCGCTGGCCGAATCACCGGATCTGCGTCTTTGACGGCGATGGTAAATTCCACCTGCTCCGCTGCACGCCATTCTCCGTCGTAAAGATACTCCGGCGTTTTGCCCGCGCGCATCGTCATTTCGTACGCATCCCCGCAGTCCGGACCGCCGGTTGTCAGAGCCCAGCCGACGTGCTGATTGTGTCCAATCGCGAGGATCGGGGAACCGATCATAAAGTAGCCGTTCATATGCAGATCACCCGCATGCACGCGGGCTTCGTACAACACGGCTAGGCCTTCCCAAGTCAGATGCGGATCTGAGAGCAGGATTGGGATTCCGTCCGCCGACCGCGACGGCGACACAGCCCACTCGTTCGACTGCATGGGAGGACGCGGTCGAGCCCCACTGTTGCCAATGTCATCGTTGATCGCCCCCAGCGGCCAGCGGAGAATCATCGCGCGACCGACAGTGAGCAGCATCCATGGTTCCAGCGCGACGGCGTACTCCGGAACTTCATCGGGATGCTCGTTGGTATAGGCGTTAATTCCCTGAGTGAAACTGCCCACAAATTCCTGAAGATGTGCGGGCATTTGCTCCCACGCCTGTCGCGATATTTCGCTGTTCCGACACAGCCGCATCAGATAATCCTGTTCAACGAAACCATCGCCGAAGGCTTCGGACATGGTTCCGGTACCGGTCCGCACGGCAGTGTGAATATCGTTGAGCCTGTCTTCCGCCTGAGCATATCCAAGCCCGTATGCTCCAGCCGCAGGAGTGTCCGCGTAAATGTGCGGGACACCCCATGTGTCGCGATGGATCGTGACTTCGTGGTCGGCAGAAAGAGCCAGCGTTGGTACCAGAAACAGGAGTGCGTTTGTGACAACGCCGAATCGGAGCAACATCGAAGAATTTCCTCAACAATTCAGGTCACAGAAACGCCACTCGAAGATTTATTATAATAAGTGCGGAGAATGATATCCGAAACGAACATGGTTTCAAACATTCTGCACGCAGGGCAAATCGGATTGATTGGCAGTGAATTCTGACTTGTGGTAGCGTATCGCCCACTGGAGAACGCTGACGCATGAGTCCTGAAACTACGAAACACTGGGTCTGGCCAGGCGCTATACCAATTTTGCTGTTGATCTGGCTGGGGGCGGCGATTCGTTTTCCCGGATCTGATCTGGACATGTTTGTGGCGGTTAATCATGCGAAAGCAGATGAGCAGTTGCGCAGTCACACGGACTCGTCTGCCGTCACCTCTGCTCCGCCGAATCCGGATGTTGCCGAGACGCCCCTGCAAGATGCCGACGTGATTATCGTGGGGGCTGGTATTTCCGGTCTGGCCGCAGCGCTGGATCTGGGACGCGGAGGTGCTGAAGTCACGGTTGTCGATATGGCTTCAGTGTTCGGAGGTCATGCCGTAATGTCTCAGGGGAGTGTCAGCATTGTCGGCACACCTGCGCAAGAGGCGGCCGGTATCAGTGATTCTCCGGATCTGGCGTTTCAGGATTTTCATCAGTGGGGAGAAGATCCCAATACCGAGTGGGTTCGTTATTACGTCGATCATTCCCGCACCGAAATTTATAACTGGCTGATTGAGCTGGGAGTACGTTTTTCGGAGGTTGTCGCATCGTCAGGCAATACGGTTGCTCGAGAACACCAGCCCGTCGGACGCGGAATTGGGCTGGTATCGCCGATTTACCGAGCCTGCCTGGAGCTGGACAATATTCAGTTTCTATGGAATGTGAAAGTTGAACAGCTGCTGACCGTGTCCGGGCGAGTCGCCGGTGTGCGCATCCGAGATCTGCGCAGCGGAAAAGAAACGGAGCTGCATGCCAGTGGAGTCGTGCTCGCGACAGGAGGGTTTCAGAATAACCTGGACATGGTTCGGGAGTACTGGCCGGCTGAATTTCGATTTCCTGATCGCATCCTTGCGGGCTCTGGCACGAACTCTGTTGGCTCAGGGCATCGTATGGCTCAGGCCGTCGGCGGTGAGCTCTTCCACATGGATCATCAGTGGAATTATTATTCCGGTTTACCCGATCCACGTCATCCGGGCACGAATCGTGGCCTGAACGTCACCAATCTTTATGGAATTTTGGTTAATTCTGAAGGTCGTCGCTTTGCCAACGATCTTGGCTGGGCAAAAGAAGTGATGCCACTGCTGCTGAAACAGCAGAAAGTCACGGTCTGGGCAATTTTTGATGAAGCCAGCAAACGGTACTTCAATGTCTCGGGATCGGACTGGGGGGATTTCAACAAAGTCGATCGACTGATTCTTCAGAACCCCGAGCTGGTTCGCAGCGCTGAGACGCTGGAAGAGCTGGCGTCGCTGGTTGGACTGCCAGCTCAAAATCTGGTCGTGACCGTGGCTCGTTACAACGAACTCGTCGAGCAGGGTGTGGACGTGGACTTCGGCCGGTTTGGTCCGGGTAAGCCGGCATTCTCCAATCAGGCATCACCAAAGATCGCTCAATCGCCGTTCTACGCGATGCAGACCTGGCCGCTGACTCGCAAGAGCATGGGAGGTGTCGCCATTGATCTGAAGTCGCGCGTACTGGATAAAACAAAACGTCCCATCCCTGGGCTTTTCGCTGTCGGAGAGCTCGCTGGTCTGGCAGGAGTGAACGGCAAGGCGGCGTTGGAAGGGACGTTTCTGGGACCGTGCATTGTCACGGGGCGCGTCGCTGCTCGCGCACTACTACAGGAATTATCGATCGGCAGTTCTTTGACTCCGCCGGAAAAGTCATCCTGTCTGGAGTGTCATGACATGAGCCAGTTGTCAGCGCCGCCAAAGGAAGGATACTGGCATTTCACCCAGGTGCATCGAGCGATCGCGGAGCGTGGACTGGACTGTCGGCATTGTCACGGTGAATTAGCACCGTGGCGGGAGAGCGACCATCGTATAAACCGCCAGTCATTGACGGCGAGTTGCATCCTGTGCCACACGGCACAGGAATGAAAGAACTCACATGTCACACGCCAGCACAGCAAACGGTTCGCCTTGAGCATCCACATTCAGGTCGCCGCCGGTTTCAGAGACAGCAACGGCATCGAATCCGGTAGTGCCAGAGAAATCGAATTAGGCACGATTTGCGTCTGCTTCCCGCTTCATGCGACTATCCATCACGCTCTCGAAGCTGCTCTTGAGATCGGGCAGATTGGTAATCAAGGCCTGAAACTGTCCCTGCGGCAATGCCAGCAGATCAAGGGCTTTTGTGCAGCGCACGGTGGCACTTCGAGTCTTCTGTCTGAGCAGGGCGATCTCACCAAAATACTTTTGGCTCACGGCCGTGTATTCGCGCGGCAATGTTGTGCGCCAGGGTTTTTGCCTGTCGGATGGCATGCTGAGCGGTCGGCGGACAATATTCGTTGTCAGCCGCATTTTGGAACACGAGCTGTATCACCCAAGGCCCATATATTCTCCGCGCCAATGACCTCCAGATGGCCATCCACCACGATGCGGCCGCTTTCCTTCTTCACGTCGAGAGTGTCAATCAGCGGGTTCGGTGACGAAGGAACAGTCGAGACCAGCGTCTTTGTTGGAATTCGAACCCCGCTGCTCAAAATTGCCGCGTCAGGAGTGGCCGTCTTAAGTCGATTCTCGAGGCACAGTTCCACACCGCGACGCTGCAAAATTTTCTGCGGATAGGCGCTGAGTCGCGGGCCAACTTCACGTTCAAGAATTTGCTTACCGGAATGCACCAGCACGACACGAATATCGGCTGCAGAAAAACTGCGACACTGCATTGCCATGTGCCGCACAAAGTCGTTCAACTCTGCAGCCACTTCGACACCCGAAAAATCGCCTCCCGCGACAACAAAAGTGAGCAATTGTTGCCGACGTTCGGAACTGGATTCGATCTCGGCCTCATTGAGAACATGGATCAGATGATTTCGCAATCGGACGGCATCAGCAAGGTTCTTAAACGGCAACGCATGTGGATGTAGTCCGGTGATACCTCGAAAATCAGTGACAGTCCCAAGCGCCAGAATCAGATGATCGAAGTCAAGAACGAGAGATTGCGGCCAGAATCTAGGATCTAGAAGCAGCCGGGCTGAACGCCGCGCAGGTTCAACGGGCTCTGGATCAGCTGGATGTGGAATTGGTATTCA
The DNA here is from genome assembly GCA_947476295.1 of Planctomycetaceae bacterium. Lineage (GTDB taxonomy): Bacteria > Planctomycetota > Planctomycetia > Planctomycetales > Planctomycetaceae > SXXK01. Next base: position 7,075 of record CANJQC010000152.1, read on the forward strand.
CGGCTCATCCCAGTGAAGCCAAGCGGCGTTCGATTCGATCAAAGCTGCGTCGCATGCGACAATGTCTCGCAGACCTAGATCGTGACGATCAGTTGCCGCGAGAACGAGCTGCCGTCCTGACTCGACTTCGAGCCGACCTGACCGTTCTGTGGCAGACCGAATTCCTGCGGCCTATACGGCCTTCGGTTCTGGAAGAAGTGGAACGTGGTCTGTCGATCATGCCTAGGCTGTGGGAAGTCGTCCCGGAAATCCAATTGTCTCTCAGGCAGGCGCTGGTTCGGGAATTTCCCGAACACAATTTCTTCCTGCCCGCGTTTCTCCGTTTCGGATCCTGGATGGGCGGGGATCGCGACGGTCATCCGGGAGTCACCTGGGATATCACCGAACGCACGCTGGTGTGGCTGCGGGACACAGCCATCGATAGACATCTGGACTGGTGTCAGAAGTTGTACGACTTTCTTTCGGTTTCACGCAACGAAGTATCGCTTGAAACAGATCTGCCGAATGCAGTATCGCAGGTTGAACAACGCTGTCCGAACTTTGCCGCGACTCTGACACGAGTGGCTCCGCATGAAATCTATCGACGATGGATCAGACAGATCGAATGGCGATTGCGATATGCTTTAAAGGTAAAGGTTGCCTGCGGTGGCAGAGGCAACTGATTTTGTGGTGAAGTCGCTCGGGCACTGTCGAGTGGATTCCCCGTTGGCAACGTTGCTGTCCGGGCGCAGGCAGTCGATCAACAATGTCGATGGATCGGACCGGGTTCTGTTCGACGACATTGCTTCGATTGCAATTGCCCGTGGACTGTCGGCAACCGAGCTGCCAGGCTCTGTGCCCACCGGTCCACGCAAGATGATCTACTTTGGTCCTTCCAAGACCCGGGCTGGAATTGTCACCTGCGGCGGTCTGTGTCGCAGCTTCAACGATGTGATTCGGGCGCTGGTGATGGAGCTGACTTTCCGTTACGGCGTCAGGAAAATCACCGGCTTCTGCAATGGCTATCAGGGCTTTATTGCACGCCATGGTGATCCGGTCGTGGAGCTGACACCTGATCGTGTCAGCCATATCAATTCGTTCGGCACATGCCGAGGCGATTTCTTCACCCAACGGAGTCGGCCTGGTCAAGGTGATGGGCCGTCATTCGGGCTTTATTGCGTGCTACGCCGCACTGGCGAAGAGTGACGCGAACTACGTTCTGATTCCCGAAGTGTCATTCCAGCTGGACGGGCCACACGGCCTGCTAACCAGTTTGCAGGAACGACTGAAGCGGCGAGGGCATGCTGTGATTGTCACCGCAGAAGGAGCCGGACAATCACTGCTGGCCGAATGCCCGAAGACCACTGATGCCTCGGGGAATGCAAGACTTGGCGACATCGGTCTGTTTCTGAAAGACAGGATCAATGCTCACTTTGAGTCTCAGGGAATTGAACTGAATCTCAAGCACATCGATCCCAGCCACCTGATTCGCAGTGTCCCGGCGAACCCTTTCGACAGCGTCTACAGTCTCCGGCTGACTCATAACCCCGTGCATGCCGCGATGTGTGGCCGGACTGAAATGATCGTCGGTCGCTGGCACGGCCGTTTCGTCCATGTGCCGATTCCTCTGGCGATTCACGAACGAAATCAGGTCGATCCCAATGGAGATTTGTGGATGTCAGTGCTCGAATCGACGGGCAGCCACTGTCGTTTGAGTCCTGCAGTCCGCAGGAAGATGTTCCCTGGTTTTCTGGCTCATGATCACGGCTGCTTGAAGACTTCGCCTTCTTTCATCACGAAGACCACATTTCGCATGGCACTGATGTCCTCGAGCGGATTGCCCTGAACGGCAATCACATCGGCGAGTTTCGTCGCTTCGAGGGTGCCAAGCTTCTCTTCCACACGCAACAATCGAGCGCCTTCCAGAGTTGCCGACTGGATGGCCTTCATCGGCGGCATTCCGCCTTCGACCATCAGTTCAAACTCATGCGCGTTTTCACCGTGAGGCGACACGCCACTGTCGGTGCCAAACGCGATTTTGACTCCGGCTTTGAAAGCCTTCGAAAACGTCTGGCGAATGGCTGGTCCGATGGCCGCGGCCTTGGGACGTACGATCTCCGGGAAGTAGCCGGGCTCCTCAGCCTTCTTTGCCACCCATTCTCCGGCCATGTTTGTCGGAATCCAGTAAGTGCCGCGTTCCTTCATCAGTTCCATGATCTCTTCGGTCATGTAGGTCCCATGCTCGACCGAATTCACTCCCGCAAGCACCGCTCGTTTCATCCCTTCGGCTCCATGGGCGTGAACGGTCACGACCATGTTGTAGTCCTTAGCCGTCTCCACAATGGCTTTCAGTTCTTCATCTGTGAACTGCGGATTCTGTCCACTGGCCGCAAGACTCAGAATGCCTCCGGTTGCGGTCAGCTTGATCAGATCGGCTCCGTCTTTGTACCGCTGGCGAACGGCCTTGCGCGCATCGTCCGCCCCATTGATCACGCCCTCCAGTGGTCCGGCGTCCCGACGATAGTCGCCCTTCAGTCCATTCGTGGGATCCGCATGCCCGCCGGTGGTGGCGATTGATTTTCCGGCCGTGTAAATCCTTGGCCCGATGATCCAGCCTTCAGTAATCGCTTTTCGGAGCGACACCGAATTGATCCCGTTGTCACCCAGATCACGAACCGTCGTGAAGCCCGCCATCAAAGTCGCTCGAGCGAAGATAGTGGATCGCAGAGCGTAATCAGATTCTTCCATGAAGAATTTTTCGGTGTACGAATCCTTCGAATGCTGCCCCATCAGATGCGTGTGCATGTCCATCAGCCCGGGCATGACATTTGCCGATTTGCGCTGTCTGATAACCGTGCTGACGGAATACCTTCGGCCAGAACGGACATTGTTGCGGATCGTAGGAACTGCCGGGGTAAGTGCCCTGCATGGACATCGACTGAATGGCATGAGGCAGGTGCCCGGTTAGCAGGGAAGCTCGGGACGGCATGCACCAGGAGCCCAGATAGCAATGCGAAAAACGAACTCCATGTTCCGCCAAACCGTCAATATTCGGAGTACGCACCCAAGGCCATGAACCCGGATAGCAGCCTACAGTTTTTGTGGACTGGTCGTCAGCGTAAATGAACAGGATATTGGGATGAGACGTTTCCTGTGCCTGCAGGGGAATCGTGTCAGTGTTCCCCGAGATAAGGGAGAGAAGGAGAAGCAGGAGATATCGTTTCCGGTGCATGCAGTCCTCCGCCTGGTTTGTGGAAAGTCCTTGAGTCTGTACCTCGACTTCCGAAAAGACTCCGATCAGTCGGCACAAGAAACGGGAGTGGAAGGGAATCGAACTGAACTCCCGAACTCGTTTGATGGTAACCGTTTCGGTGATGAGTCGGAATTGATGCGTGCACAAACCTACGCATTTGAAGCCGATTCCGATTCGATGGTTAGTCATCGACAGCAGGCCCTGGACGATCTACAACGGGCTTGGAAGTCTCTGCGCAGTCACCCGCATTTTCACGATTTCGCGGCGATGGCCTTCACTTCGTAGCAATCGGCCACCGCCGAGATACAATTCTGCCCCTTGGGGCGACGTGGTCGTTGGCCAGCGGTCTCCATCGCGACAATGGAATACGGTCGGAACCATGTTTCCGGCCCCGGCCCCTTCAGCAAACGCCACGTATGCCTGACCTCAACCCGGAACAAGTCGCCCGCCAGCAGATTGACGCGCAGCTCGTCGCCTGCGGCTGGCTGATCCAGGACTATCGGGCCGTCGATTTCTCAGCTGGACGCGGCATCGCAATCCAGGAAGTTCCACTCAAGACAGGTCCCTGCGATTACTTGCTTCTCGTCGATCGCAAAGCACTTGGCGTGATTGAAGCCAAAAAGGTCGGCACGACACTCTCCACCGTCGCCGACCAATCCAGCCGATACGCCTCCAGCCTTCCGGACTTACTCGCCGCAGGAGCCACCGGGCCACTTCCGTTTCTCTATGAATCCACCGGGGTCGAAACCTGGTTCCGCGATTCCCGCGACCCGGACACCCGCTCCCGCAGCGTCTTTGCATTCCATCGCCCCGAGACACTCGCCGAATGGGCCGCGGAGCCCGACACTCTTCGCGGTCGCCTCGCCCGGATGCCGACCGAACACCCTCTCGTCACGAACGGCATGCGCGACTGCCAGATAGAAGCCATCACCGGACTGGAAGATTCCTTCGCCCACAACCGGCCCCGAGCCCTCATCCACATGGCCACCGGAGCCGGCAAGACGTTCACGGCCTGTGCCATCGCCTATCGGTTGATCAAACACGCCAAGGCGCGTCGCATTTTGTTTCTGGTCGATCGGGCCAATCTTGGCGAGCAGGCCCGCGATGAATTCCACCGATACCGCACGCCTGACACAGGCCGCTTGTTCACCGAACTTTACAACGTTCAGCACCTCACATCGCCGCACATCGACGACGTCTGCCGCGTCACCATCTGTACGATTCAGCGGCTCTACTCGATTCTGCGAGGCGAAGAACTGGCGGAAGGGGCTGACGACATCTCCGGTGCGGAACTCGCCGCCGCCCTCGGCAGCACACGCACCCGCGACGTCGCCTACAACGGAACCGTGCCCATCGAAAAGTTCGACTTCATCATCTGCGACGAATGCCATCGGTCGATTTACAACCTCTGGCGACAGGTCCTGGAGTACTTCGACAAATTTCTGACTGGCCTCACCGCGACCCCCGCACCGCAGACCATTGCCTACTTCAACCAGAACCGCGTCGCCGAATACAACCACGAGCGAGCCGTCACCGATGGCGTGAACGTCGGCTATGACGTCTACCGCATCAAAACCAAAGTCACCGAGCAGGGCGGCAAGGTCGAGAAAGGATTCCTCATCGACCACCGCAGCAAAGCGTCCCGCAAGGCCCGGCAGGAAGTGCTCGCCAACGATCTGGACTACACCCCGACGGACCTCGACCGCTCCGTCGTCGTCCCCGCCCAGATTCGCACTGTCCTCAGCACTTACCGTGACGTCGTCTTCACTGAACTGTTCCCAGGCCGCACGCTCGTGCCCAAGACGCTCATCTTTGCCAAAGACGACTCCCACGCCGAAGACATCGTCCACATCTGCCGCGAAGTCTTCGGTAAGGGCAACGACTTCTGCAAAAAGATCACCTACCAGGCCAAACACCCCGTCACCGGCAAGCCCGCCAAGTCCAGGGAACTTATTAAGGAATTCTGCCTGTCCCCGACGCTCCGCATCGCTGTCACCGTGGACATGATCGCCACCGGCACGGACATCAAGCCCCTCGAAGTCCTGGTCTTCCTCCGCGATGTCCGCAGCCGGGTTTACTTCGAACAAATGAAAGGCCGAGGCACCCGAGTTCTCTCGCCGACGGACCTGCAATCTGTCTCCGGCGAAGACGCCCGAGCCAAAACCCGGTTCATCATCGTGGATGCTGTGGGGGTGTGCGAAAGCGACAAGACGGAGTCCCGCCCGCTCGACCGGCAGCCCACCGTGCCGCTCAAGACGCTGCTCCAGCGAGTCATCTTTCCCGGTGGTCGCGATGAAGACACGCTCACCACTCTGGCCGCCCGCCTTGCCCGTCTCGACCGCGGCCTTGAACCAGCCCAGCGTCAGCAGATCACCGAAGCCTCAGGAGGCAAAACGCCCGCCACTCTCGCCGGCGCACTGCTCCGCGCCTTCGACCCCGACGCGATTGCCGAACGAGCCACCGGTCGGCCAGGCGCTGAACCGCAGGAAGTCGCACCGGAAGACTTCGAAGCCACTCAGCAGCAACTCATCGTTGAAGCCTGTGCCCCGTTCGACAAGCCAGCCCTCCGAATAACGCTCGAAACTTTGAAAAAGGAAACCGAACAAACCATCGACATCTACACGCCCGACGAAGTCCTCAGCCAGGGCTTCGACGCCGCCGCGAAGGCAAAAGCCGCCGGTCTCGTCCAAGCCTTCCGTGATTACCTCGCCGAGCATCAGACGCAGATCGACGCCCTGCAGATCCTCTACAGCCGCCCGTTCAAGCAGCGTCTCACCGAATCCATGCTCAAGGACTTGGAACAGAAACTCCGAGACAATCACGCCGCGTGGACCGAAGACCGTCTGTGGGACGCCTTCGCCGTCACCGAGCCCGCCAAAGTCACAGGCCGCTCCCAGGCCGGACGCTTTGCCGACCTCGTCGCCCTCGTGCGTTTTGCGTTGGAACAGCAGCCCGTACTCGCCCCCTTCGCCGACTCCGTTTCCGAGCGGTTCAACGAATGGCTGATGGACAAAGCGCAGAGCGGAGCGGTTTTCACACCAGAGCAGTTGTCATGGCTCCACCTGATCCGCGACCACATCGCAACCAGCCTGAGCATCGACGCGGATGACTTCGATTATTCTCCCTTCAGCCAGGAAGGCGGACTCGGCAAAGCGTATCAATTATTCGGCGACCAATTGCCGACACTGCTTGAGGAACTGAACGGAGTCCTCGTGGCATGATTCGATTTGAAAAGCCGAGAATCCGTAGGGTGGGACCAGCTCGCAACGCGAGCGCCGGCCCACCATCGTTCGCATGCACACATGGTGGGCCGGCGCGGCTTGTCATCCGCTGGTCCCACCCTACAAGTCGCGAAACTCGCGGCGACAGTTTTTCACCTTCTTTCGTTTCTTGCGGCTATCTGCAAATCCTGTCTTCTCGTCGTTTGGCTTCGACGCCTCCAATTAGGCCACTGCCTGTGGCCGAATTGCCGATGCGTTTGCCAGACAGGAGACTGGTCGCATGAAAAAGAAATCTGTTTCCAAGCTCCCGCAGAACTACACCAGTCTGCTGACCACCATCAAGCAGCGCATTCAGAATGCTCAGGTCCGCACGGCGCTGGCTGGGAATGTCAGCATGCTCATGCTGTATTGGGACGTCGGCAATCTGCTTGTGGTACGGCAGACCAAAGAAGGCTGGGGCGCTTCGGTTCTGCCGCGACTGGCAATCGATTTGAGAGATGAACTTCCTGAGGTGAAGGGATTCTCAGTCCGCAATCTGATGCTCATGACACAGTTTGCCCGAGAATATCCTGAATTCCACGCAATTGCGCAACCGTCCGTTGCGCTTTTGGAAGACCACGCGAGCGACGATTCGAACAAGCCGTCGCGGTCCGCAAATAGGCCACTGCCAGTGGCCCAATTACCTGCCGAAGGCACCGACGCCGCAATTTGGCAACGGGCCGTTGCGCAATTGCCGTGGGCGCA
>CANJQC010000153.1 GCA_947476295.1 Planctomycetaceae bacterium
AGACCGGCGTCGCTGATAGTGCATTTGGCGATAAACAGTCGTTCGAGGTTCCTCACACCGTTCAGCTCTGCCATTCCGGCGTCGGTCACCTTTGTGGCGGTGAGGTGCAATTCCCTGAGTGTCGGTACATCCCGCAACTGCTTCATTTCTAGGTCACCGAACTGAGTTCCTGCGACGTTGATGGCAATCACCCTGCCCATGTCGCCAAAAACGGCCGCGTCGATCGCGATGAGTGCGTCGGTGAGCGGTCGTTTCTGCTCGATAGTGAAGAGCTTAACGACCCCACCCAGCGTAACTTGCGACCCGGCGATCGATAGCTTGCGCAGATGCGTCAGCCGTTTCAGGTGCGACAGCCCTTCATCGCTCACGGAAGTCCCGGTCAGATTCAGTTCTTCGAGATCGGTGAGTTCAGCGATGTGAGTCAGACCAGCATCCGAAATCAACGCTCCGTTGAGATCGAGGCGAACAAGCTTCTTGAAGGCAGCCACATGAGCAAGTCCCGCATTGTCCAGCCTCGAGTCGCGCGCAATCAGCGTCTGCAACCCGGTGATCGGCTTCAGATGAGAGAGTCCGACTGCCGTCATTCCCGACGGCAGCGTCAGTGATCGCAGATGCGTCAGTCTGCCTGCATCCACCAGATGCTCATCCGTGATCGGCGTCAGTTCGATGTCGAGTACTTCCAGGTCCGGCAGCAAAGCAAGGTGCTGCAAGCCCGGTCCGTGAACATTCGTTTCCGAGAGCCGCAGTAAACGCAACCGCTTGAGTGCTTCAAGATGTTTCAGGCCAGCGTCGGTCACCGGGCAGCCGTTCAGTGTCAGGCTGCTTAGCTTCCGCAGGGAGGCGAGTCGCTCGATTCCTCGATCGGTAATTTGACGACAGCCGGTCAGATCCAGAACTTCGAGATCGGTCAATTCAGCGATGGATGCAAGTCCGTTGTCGGTGATCCGGCGACAATGGGACAGTTCGAGTTGCCGAAGACTTTTCATGCCTGCCAAAGACTTCAGGCCGATATCGCTGGTCTGCGGCGGTAGAGTAAGCACTTTGAGATTAGGCAGTTGAGCCACATGGGCCAAACCGGCATCTGTGATCGCAGGATAAGAATGCAGATCCAGTTGCTCTAGGTTTGCCAACTGCCCAATGGAAATCAGCCCGACATCGTCAACAACCGGCGGCAACGCCAGGTTCAGGACATTCGAAAAGTGCCTAACCTCCTCAAGGCCTGCATTGGCCTCGACGCAAGAGGACAGGTCCACGGACACAACCCGATTGGCGGAGTCTCGTTCCAGTCTGGCCCCCAATCGCTCCAGTTGATTGACGGAATCCTCGGAATCCTCGATCGCATCGGACGCGCAACAGCAACTGCGTGAGGCAGCCAGCCAGACGCACAGCACGATCGCGGTTGCAGTCGAAAACGAAAGTTGCCTCATCGTACTTTCAGCCCCGCGCGAGTTCCCGAATGACTTCGCCCTGTGACAGGATTGGGACCGGTCGTCCAGCGCTGTTCAAAAAGGTGTGTTCGTGATTGATCCCCAAGCTGTGGTAGATCGTCGCCAGCAGAGATTGATACTTCAGTGGTCGATCGAGCGGTTGTTCTCCTTTGTCGTTCGTCGAACCGACGACTTGGCCCATTTTGAGCCCGCCGCCAAAGACCAGCGCACAACCCGCAGGCCCCCAGTGCTCTCTGCCTGGACAGCCTTTGTGAACATGAACTCGCGGTGTGCGGCCGAACTCACCGACGACCACGACCAGCACCTCATCCTCAAGGCCACGGTCGGAGAGATCTTCGATCAACGCACTGATCGATTGATCGAACTGGGGCCCGCGCTGTCGCATGATTGCAAAGATATTGCCATGCACCGCATGGTCATCCCAGCCAATCATTGTCCTGTCGTAATCGCCGCGCCCGTCCGGACAGAAACGCACAGCGACTACGTTGACTCCCGCTTCCACGAGCCGACGAGCCAGCAGACACTGTTGCCCTGCAGTATGCAGACCGTAACGCTGCCGAACTCGTTGCGATTCTCGCGACACATCGAATGCACGGGCGGCACCCGATCCGGTCAGCAGGTCAAGTGCCTGCCCGCGAAAGGCATCGGTGGCCTGCATCTGCTCGGCGAAATTCACGGTAGCCAGTTCTGAATTCGAGCGACCGAAACGGTCCAAGTCCCTGAGCATTCTCAGGCGAGCCGCCAACTGCTCAGGCACGCCACTCATCTGCAGGTTCTGCACGACAAAGTCCGGCTTCGAAGGATCGCCGGCGACAGCGAACGGTGCATGGATCGGTCCCAGAAACGCAGGCCCACCTCGATGCAGTCCGTTGCTGATATCCACGTAGCGAGGTAACTCCTGTCGAGCAATCCCGGTATCTCGTCTGGCTCCGGATTTCTTCAAGCCCATCGCCAGACGCGGGTCGGTCGATTCACCAATTTGCGCGCCACCCTCGGCTTCTTCGGTTCGCTTGCGGCTGACGACCGAAGCCAGATCGGGATATCGGGACCTGGAACCCTCCGATTCATCATCCCAGCCGGTGAGGACATTGTGCGAACCGACCACATGATCCGACGAAGGCTGATGCAGCGAACGAATTACGCTGAAGCGATGAGCCAGATGAGCCAGTCGCGGCAATACTTCGCAGAACTGGATGCCCGGCAGCGTCGTCTGAATGGCCTCCAATTCCCCGCGAAACTCGACTGGCGCTTCTGGCTTGGGATCGAATGTTTCGAAGTGACTCGGCCCACCGTCCTGCCAGAGCAGAATGAGAGACCTTTTTTTTGCGCCCGGCCCCAGCGACGCTTCGGCCCTGAGCTGCAGCACATCCGGCAAGCTCAGAATCCCGGCGCCCGCTATCGCTCGCCGCACGAAAGTGCGACGGCTCAAGTCGTGCCCCAAGAATGAGTGTGTCACAGTGGTCGACATCTTCGCCGCTCCATACTTCGTCAAAATTCAATCGGTGAGCAGAAGGCCCCATGACGTAGTAACCGATGCATGGTACATCCGTTGCCGCATCGCGGAGACTGTGCCGGGACCAGCCAAACGAAAATTCACTGACTCTGTTGTTTTCTCAGTGTCCACCAATTGAAGCCTAGTTTCCAGACATCGGCCTGGTTGACAATCTCCGACCTCAGGTTACCATCAAGCGTCTATCGAATTTCACGTGAAAGTTAAGAATGGCGTGTCCAGGAGACCTATCCCCCCGGCTGGCATTTGGCCGAAGTGATTCGATTGATGGGAAGATGCCAATGAGTATCTCCTCCGATCTTGGCAAAACGTGGACGTACAAAGCCAGTCCGTTCCCAGGCATCGGAGGTGGCCAGCGACTGGTCCTGAAGCGGCCCAACGAAGGCCCGCTGCTGCTCGTTTCGTTCACGTCCGGCAATCGCAGGTGCCGGAAGTCAACGGAATGACCTTCACGGATCAGGACGGCCACGAATTTACGGGCCACGGCATGTACGCAGCAGTGTCATTCGATCAGGGCGAGAACTGGCCAGTCCGAAAACTACTCACGCCGGGAGAAGGTGAATTGAACGGTGGAGCATGGACGCAGGATTTCGTGGCCACACCTACGCGCGCGGAACACGCCGGATACCTGGCCGCCACACAGAGTCCCGACAATGTCATTCACCTGATCAGTAGCCGCTTGCACTACCGAGTCAACCTAGCGTGGCTGACGGCCGGCATGAAGCAGCCTGTTGGCAGTGCTGGAGACCGCGCGCAGTGAAAAGTCTCATCAGCGGCGACCATCGGGAGCAATATCGAGGTGACGGCTACTTTATTCTGGAGTCCGTTATCCCCGATACGGACATCGAGCGATTCTTGAAGTGCGCCTGGTTAAGGTAAGCGGCCCATCGTTGGTGCGGGAGTGTCGGACGACTGCGGTGCCGCTGTTCCTGTGCTGCTGGTTGGCAGCGCGTTGCTGGCCGTTGGTGGAATCACGGATCCCGCTGCGTCAGTCGATTTGCGACCCGTCGCAGCGGCCGGGTTTCCCAGTGGACTGAGGACCGGATCGCTCAACGGTCTAGTGATCGTCGCCGACTGCTGCGGAAAGCGAGGCAGTTCAGCCGCATTCACGCCCGGCACGAATCCGTCGCGAGCCCTCTGTAAACTCTTAACGCCCGGAATAAAGATGGCCGCGTCAAGTTCAAAAGAAGACGGCGTCAGGTTCCGCAACCATGCTTCATCGCCGCTGATCTTCCAACTGCCGTTCTGCCATGCGAGTTCCGGCAATACATCGGCGTTTGTTTCTTCACTGTCCGTGCGATCGCCCCAGTAGCGGATCCACTGCGGAAAATCGCGGCGACGAGGCGCAAAATCCAGAGTCGGCGTGTCGATCTGCCAGTAAATCTCAAATCCATCGTAGAGGTTGTTGAACCCGTTCCAGCACACCAATGTCTCTAGGTCTTCGACAAAAGTGCTTCCATCTGTCAGCATCAGACGTCTATCCGTCCCTTGAGCAGCAAACACATTGCCTTCGCTTCGCACGGAGAGCCGAGGAATCAGACGCTGCACACCGCCAGGCTGTTGGCTGTCGATATCATCAATCTTCAGCATCGGCGCAGACGTCAGACAGGTCACATGTTTCAGCACCACTTCGACAGAGCCTCGAGAAGCCGTCATCGACGCATCGCCACGATTTTCGATGAGCGAACCTTTCAGTGCGATGCCACAGTTCCGGAGTTCAATTCGCCCGCGTGCCTGTGAGGCAATTCGAAAGCCATTCGATTCCGCTCGACAAATGACACGGTACAGCGAGATCTCTGTTTCGACGACCCCATCTGCTTCTGGCGCTGAAGTATCACCCACCAGATCAAATAATGCCGCCGGCTGACCGTCGGAGTTCCGGCAGTCAATCGACACGTTGGAGAGATCGATCTTGTTCGGCCCTGTGCAATGAAACAGGCTCCAGCGATCCGCCGTGAGATCATCCCACGCGACGACCCGCAGATCCACATCCGACAGTGTCAACTTGCCATTGCCGCGAAGAGAAATCATCTGCCCCGGCGATACGGTGCCTTCCGGAGCCCCGTCAAACACCAGTGTTGGTCGAAAACCTTCTGCCGCTCGGATGATCAGGTCCATGCCGACAATCCGGACGGGCGGCTGAGTCGGCAGGTCGTCCGGATATCCATTGTAACGCAACAGAACAACGTCGCCCGATCGCGCGTCAGCAACCGCAGCTTTCAACGTTTGGAACGTAACCGTCGCTCCCGTGGAACGCTGCAGCAGGAACGGCCCAAAAGTCGCCACGCTCGTCTTGTTTGGAACTGGAACCTGTGGCTCTAAAATTCCCAATCGAGCGATAGCGGAATTGAAAGGATATACCAGTAGAATCGGGAGTTGATCAATCGTCAGAGTCGGGATTGATGTGGTTGGAAAGGCTTCGCTGTTGACGTCCAGCGAGCCCGGTACGGCACTGCTGCTGTCAGGCGATGGTACCGCCGACACCTCCGCCATTACGGAAACTGAATTCGTTGCTGCCGTCCCGTTCGAATCCAATTGTCCAAGCTGATTAACACGTTTGCCGATGTTACCTGGTTCGTTCAAATCAGCGTCAGCGATCTGATTGGATCGCGGCACGCTGTGCAGGAAAATGGCCGTCAGACAAATCAGAAGCACGGACACAAAAACCCAAACCGCACCCAACGGCTGTCGATTCACCCCAGGCCCCGGTTTTCGCCAGACGATGCCTTCCGCCGGCACGCTGTGCAGGCCAAGGATCTGCGCCATTTGAATGAGGTCATTCAGAAGCAGACCAGGAGCCTGATAGCGGGCATCCGGATTATTTGCCATCATCTTGCGCATGATGGCCGCGATTTCTTCGGGGACACTGCCGTTGAGCGTTCGAGGATCGGGCGGCGATTTGCCCTGATGATCAAGGAGCTTCTGCAGGGCCGTGCCTTCCGGATATGGAGGCTGTCCCGTCAGCATATGGTACATCGTGCAGCCAAGCGAATAAATATCGCTGCGTTCGTCTGCATTCCGCGGGTCGCGCGCCTGCTCCGGCGCAATGTAGTCAAACGTACCAAGTGTGGTTCCGGCGACCGTGATGTCGCCGATGGAATCCGTCGTGTTGCGCCGCGCCAATCCCAGATCAACGACCTTCACACGCCCAGAATTCGTGAGCATGATATTGGATGGCTTGATATCGCGATGCACAATTCCTGCGGCTGCCGTATGATTGAGTGCGAGCGTCACCTGAATGGCGTAGTTGATCGTATCGGATGGACTCAGCCGCCCGCTTTCCACAATCAGATCACGAATCGTGCGACCACTCGCGAATTCGTACGCGATGAAATACATCCCGTCCTGACTGCCTGCGTAATATACCCTCGCAATATTGTCGTGGTTCAACTGCGCACACGCTCGGGCTTCGTTTCGAAAACGCGCGATGAGCGAAGCGTCCTGCGATGACGACGGATGCAGAATTTTTAAGGCCACATCGCGGGCGAGTTCCAAGTCTGTGGCTTTGAAGACGGCTCCCATGCCGCCCGAACCCAGCCGTCCCGTGATTTCAAAATGAGCCAGCCGGATGCCGACTTCGTCCCCGCTGAACACACCATTCGACGGGAACAGGCGATTTCGGACTGCGTCGCCGGAGGCAGTCGCTGAAACAACTTCCGGCTTCAATTCCGCTCGAGGCTGCTCGGGGGAACTGATGACCGTGTTTTCGTCGTCGGCAACCAGCGGGCGTTCCGACAGTGGCACACGCGCAGTAGCGGTGAGCGGCTCCGATGCTTCGTTTGCACTGAGTTGTGTCATCGTCGCACGGAACAACGCCGAAAAAGCTGAGCCGCATCGCGCAGACCGCGCACAATGCCAGTTTGTGACTCTCCATGGTAGTGCGAACTTCACTCAGAGTCAAAGAGGGACAGAACATCCGTTCAGCATTCGTCCTGCGAATAAGGACTGCGAATCGCTACGATCGGCATGATCGCTCCGGGACCGCAGCCGCACTCTCTATGTCGAGCTGCGTCTTTAAGCGTTGGGCATTCATGTTCGACCTGTTTCGATCCGACGTTTCACTTTTCGGAACTTACGTCGTTTCTAAATTATCTGTAGAATCGCAGGTCCAAAAATGAATAGAGAACCAATGATCAAGCAGCCCATTCCGCAAGACTTTGTCAGACGAAGATTCTGCCACGGCGATTTGCGGCTAATGTTGTTGTGCATTCTCTCAGCGTGGCTGCCGCAGCCGTTGATCACTGTGGCAGACGATGGGCTCGACAGGATTCGTCAACGCGGCACGCTTGTCTGGGGTGCCGATCAGGAAGGTGGCGGTCCGTTTGTTTATCCCGATCCCGATGATCCCTCGCAACTGACTGGCTTCGAAGTCGAACTGGCGGAGTTGATTGCCGAACACTTGGGCGTCAAGGCAGAATTCTCGCAGGGACAATGGGATAAGCTCCCGGATCTGCTCGATCGGGGTGATATCGATCTGGTTCTGAACGGTTACGAGTGGACTGCTGATCGTGCCAAACGTTACGGTGTTTCGGTGCCGTACTACATTTACGAATTGCAGTTATTGGGACGCACTGCGGATAACAGTCTCACGTCGTGGGATGATTTGCTGAAACCGATCGACGGGCGGAAACGAAAAGTCTCCGTACTTGGTGGATCGGCCGCGCAGGACTATGTGGAACAGTTCGGTGGCGACAACATCGACGTGGCGCTGTTTGAAGGTGCGACGGATGCCATGGAAGCCACCGAACTGAGACTGAGCGGAATTGATGCCAATGTGCAGGATCTTCCGATCTGGCTCTTCTATGCGAAGGGCTTTCCACAACTGCGTCCGATCGGAGCGCCAGTGGGACGCGGCTACTACGTCGCGATGACGCGCAAGACGGATCAGGATTTGCTCCGTGTCGTGAACGAAATACTGCTGAAGGCGCTGCAGGACGGACGGCTGCATCGGATCTTTGCGAAGTACGGCATCTGGAATGAGACACAGATGATGCGCGGCCTAGAAACGGACGAGTCCGGCGGCTTTATCGGCAGTTCCAGCCCATCTGCGGATGGCTCCGATGCAGATGCGTCAACGGCAAGTTACCAACCTTCCGGGGGCTGGACCGTTATTCGACAACGTGGCGGACTGCTGGTGAAATCGGCAGGTATGACCGTCCTCCTGTCCATCACGGCAATGCCGGTCGCGGTCTTCATCGGCCTGCTGATCGCGTTGGCCCGATTGTACGGGCCATGGTATCTGGGAAAACCGGCGGCCGTTTATGTTGAGATCGTGCGTGGGACGCCGCTGGTGCTTCAGTTGTATCTGATCTACTTCTTGGTGCCGAAGCTGTTGGACATCATTTTTCCCGGCATGGAACTGACCATCAATGCGTTCGCAGCAGCAGTGATGGGGCTGGCGATCAACTATTCGGCTTACGAAGCAGAGATTTATCGCGGCGGCATTCAGTCGATTCCTCGGGGCCAGATGGAAGCGGCCATCTCGCTCGGCATGTCCCGCAGCCTCGCCCTGCGCCGCATCATCATTCCTCAAGCAACGCGACTTGTGTTGCCGCCAATGACCAATGACTTCATCGCGCTGTTCAAAGACACGGCCGTGTGTTCGGTGATTACGGTCGTCGAACTTTCGAAACAGTATTATATCCAGGCGCGCAGCGCCGGGGCGATTGTGGAACTGGGACTGCTGACGGCGCTGCTTTATCTGGCAATGAGTTATCCACTGTCCGTGGTCTCGAATCGTCTGGAGAAAAATCTGAATCAGGATCGCCGCGGATGATTGAACTGACTAATATCGTGAAACGCTACCAGCAGCATGAGGTTCTGAGAGGTGTCAGCCTGACGGTTGCGGACGGCGAAGTCTGCGTCCTGCTGGGACCGTCGGGCGGTGGCAAGAGTACACTACTCCGCACAATCAACGGACTGGAATCATTTGAATCCGGATCGATCCGCGTGAGCGATATTGTACTCAACGCCACTTCCGGGCCGGAACGTGATGAGGCACTGCTGCAGATTCGGAAGCGCGTGGGCATGGTGTTCCAGCAGTTCAATCTGTTTCCTCATCGTTCTGTGCTTGAAAACGTCACGGAAGCACCGATCCACGTCTTGAAAAAGTCTCGTGAAGCCGCCGTGCAGAACGCGCGACGCATTCTGGCGCGTGTGGGCATGGCTGACAAAGAAAACGCCCGCCCCGGTTCATTGTCCGGAGGCCAGCAACAGCGTGTCGCGATCGCTCGAACACTGGCCATGAATCCCGAAGCTATTCTGTTCGATGAACCCACCAGTGCCCTGGATCCTCGTACAACCGCCGAAATCATCAGCGTCATGACCGACCTTGCCTCGAGCGGTCAGCGCATGATCGTAGTCACTCACGCAATGTCCTTCGCTCGCAATGTCGCGCATCAGGTTCACATCCTGCATGCCGGTCGCATCGCCGAATCCGGTCCCCCGGAACAGATTTTTGAACATTCCAAGGAAGCCATTACCCGGGAATTCCTGTCGGAAGCCGGCGGGCGGCGGGCGTAAGCTTGCCGGTCGAATTCCTGCGCTCACCGAAACAATTCATCGAGCGTCACCTGATTGGCTACAAGCTGTTGTGCGTACTCGTTCTGCCGAATTGGATTCGATGTCACCATCGTCAGAAAGAGTGACTTGCGCGTTTGAGTTCCCGCTCGGAACACAGCCAGTTTACGGGTGAGTTCAGTGGCGTAGCGTTTGTCAATCACGAAGTCACCTTCGGTGAATTTCATTTCACAGACGTTGATGCATTGATCATTCCGGTCAATCACAAGGTCTATCTGCGCACCCGACTCGCCTTTCGTCGCTGGCCGGGAGTGCCACGACGCTTCCTCTGTGAGCACGCCGGAGATTCCAAGGGCATGTTTGATCTGATGAATATGCTTCAGACAAAGATTCTCAAATGCGTAACCGCACCAGCTTTTCCATTTCTGGCCCGATGATTTGGTGAGCCAAATGTTGTCCCCGTGCATGCGATTGTTTTCGATCCAGCAGAGATAAAACAAAGTGTATTCATCCACCAGTCTCAGCAGAGCGTTTTTCCGACTGGCGTATAAAGCGGGCATCGCCCGTATAAAACCGGATTCCGTCAGGTCTGTGATGACCTTACTGAGAGTCCCGCCACTTTTGAGGCCCGCCGCATCAGCCAGTTCAGAGCGTGTCAGTCCCTGACGTTTCGCAGCCAGCGCCCGGACGACAGCCTCGTGCTGCTCTGAGTTGTCAAACAGTGCGCGGTACAAATTGCTGAATTCGTTCGTCAGCAACCCGTCCTTCGCAAAGCAGAGTTCATCAATGTTCTGCACCGCTGACTTACCGGGTTGAATCCGCTGCAGGTAATGCGGCACGCCTCCCACCGTCATGTAGAGCTGCGCAATCTGGAAGTCGTTCAGCCTGATCCGTCGATGCTGAAGGTATTCCTTCGTTTCACACAGTGAGAACGGTTCCAGACGAATTCTGGCGGTGGCCCGATTGTGCAGCCCGCCCTTTGTGTTAATGACTTTGCTGATCATCCATGATGCTGCCGAACCACAAATGACGCACATGATTTTCGGATCACGGCTCGCACCGGAGTTCCAGAATTCTTCAAACGCGGCCAGGAAACCTGATCGACGGCCTGCGAGCCAGGGGAACTCATCAAAAAACAAGACGCATTTCTTAGGTCCGGATGTCTGGCTGGTCACAAACTCTTTCAATTGAGCGAATGCCTGCAGCCACGACTGCGCAGGTTCGTCGTTGCGGCGTGTGCGAGTTCGCAGTTGAAGAGTGAAATTCTCCAGCTGCCGGCGGAGCGGTTCGTCGTGCAACCCGGTCAGTTCAAACACGATTGCCGACTTCAGATGCTCACGAATCAGAAATGTTTTTCCCACGCGTCTCCGACCATAGACCACGATCAGCTCCGCGTTTGATGAATTCAACGCGCGATCAAGTTCTTTTTTTTCCGGCAGACGCCCCGTGACTGAAGTCATTGATTTCTATATCCAGCCAAATGCGTGTTTTTATTTCCGATTTGGCTGATTATAGAACTAGTGACAAGAGCAGGCAAGTCAGCCGCACTGCCCGGCGCTTGGCTTTCCAGGCAAGGCCGCATTAGTTTTATACACAGCCAAATTTCAGTTTTTGAGATCGATTTGGCTGATTATAAATCCGGGAATACTGCACCGGCGAGAAGCATGCGTCGCCTGGTGAACTGACCACAGCGGGAGTCTCACGAATTGCATCGTACCGGCAAGCTGACACCGCGCCGCTCGCCATGCTGGACCGTTCGCCTATTTCCGCAGCGGCATGGCCAGTTGCAATTCATCCAGGCCACCCCGGTCCTCGAAGGGACGCACGCTGAAGTACCACTTAGACCAGTCCTTTAGGGCTTTTTCTCGCCATGGAGTCGCCAGACGCAGTCGTTCTTCGGGAGAGGCGTTCGTGATTTGCTCATCGGTGCCAAGTGATGCAAAAGGTGCCAGTGTCTCACCGAAACCCTGCGGCTTTCTCGCAATGAACCGCAAAGCCTGGATCGCTTCGATATTCACATCGACGCTGTTGTCGCGAATGCCATCCAGCATCAGTGGAACCAGTTTGAAGTTCCCCGTCCGCCCCAATGCCCAGACCGCCGCACTGCGGACTTTGTCATTGGGGTGTTTCATCAGACTCTTCAACTGATCTACCTGGCCGACCAGTTTTTCCGGATCATCGATCGACAGCACACTCCGCACAATCTCGTCCGCTACTTCAACCGGCGTTTCGTCAAGTTTATCGAAGTCCATATTGGCGATATCATCAATCAGGCGATCCAGTTCCGTGGGTTCCTTTTTCTTCTTGTCACCGAACGGATTACCGCGATCTGCCAGCTGCTGCCCAAGTCCATACATCTTCTTCAGAATTTGATCGGTGGATCTCATATAATACAGCAAGGCGAAGCAGGAACCGACAACCGGACCAGTGTGCGTGTTGAAACTCCCGTCTGCCGCCTGCAGCGTCATCAGCCCGTCACCGTAAACGATGAACCAGTTTTCACCGTTGATCTCTCCCAGATCACCTACTGCGGCGGCTCGTTCTAGGCAGTAGTAGTAGTAAAGATTGTGTTCGACATGACTGACTGGCTGAAAATTTGCCAGATTCCAGCCAAACGCACGGTCAACACGAGCATCCATCGCACCAGCGCTGTTCTGTGGTTTATATTCGGGGAACGCTGACCCAAACTGAACGGCATCAGCCAGTGGATCGATTTTTGTCAGGCCCCCGGGCAACAATTCTTCGTCTTTCTTTTCGGGCTTAGGCGGATTTCGCAGCCCGTGCAACATAAGCCGACAAATTCCGACCGCTCCGCCGCCTGCCATGGTCATATTGTGTGTGGAGGCACCCAAACCTGGTCCGGCTGTTGTTCCGGGTCGATAACCCCAGCCGCCGTCAGCGTTGCCCTTCTTCATCAAGAAGTCCGCCGCTCGATCAACCGCAGCCCCGGAAACAGTACAACCGGCGCGTTGGCACGCCCACAATGAGAGAACTCCATATTGCGACATACTCACATCGCCCGGTTGCTGTGGTCCATCACTCCATGAACCGTCTGCCCGTTGTGCGGACTGAACGTAGTTGGCGATCGTCTGCAGATTCGGCAGGTACAGATCAGGATTGATGTCGGCCAGCAGCATCGAATCGACGCCTGATCCGTAGATATGCTCGTACCCGGAGACAGGTTGATACACACTGCTGCTACTCCGATCGACTGCGGCGGCAATAGCTTGTGCGACATGCGGATCTTCTTTTGGAACACCACACTTGATTAAGGCGTAGGCAACCAGAACCTGGGCGCCGCCGTGCGGCTTTTGTTGTTCGACAGCTCCGTGCAGATACGCCAGAGCTTTATCAACCGCGACGTCAAATCGCGGAACGTTGGTGCTTTGCCTCGGCCCGTCGAAGGCTGTGGCCGGATTGTCTGACAGGAGCAGAAAAGCTGCGAGAAACGGTATAAGTCGCATAGTATGCCCGCGAAAATGCCTGCTGCACGAAAGGCGGAAACTGACAAAATCGATAGTAACGAAGGGTCGATTCGGTGTCAAAGTGCGGATCGCCGTTTATCCTTTGGGCTTCTGAAACAAAGACTTGGCAGTAAGGTTATGCAGTATGGCGTCTCAAAACTCAATTCTCGTCACCGGCGGAGCGGGATTTCTCGGTTCGCATCTGACACGAAGTCTGCTGGAGGATCCCCGGTTTGGCGGATTACGGATCATCGTCCTTGATGATCTTTCCGGTGGGTTTGTCGAAAATATCGCGAAATCCCAGGAAGTGCTTTTCGTGAAAGGCAGCGTCACTGATCACGAATTGATCGAGCGCCTGTTTCAGGAACATTCATTTCGCTACGTATTTCATCTGGCAGCCTATGCTGCTGAGGGACTTAGTCATTTCATCCGCCGATTCAACTACACGAATAATTTGCTCGGCAGCGTGAACCTGATCAATTCTGCGGTTCGTCATTCGGTGCAGCACTTCGTGTTCACCAGTTCGATTGCTGTCTATGGCAGCGGACAGGTTCCGATGCTGGAATCCACACAGCCTCAGCCGGAAGACCCGTACGGAATTTCCAAGTTTGCAGTGGAACTGGATCTGAAAGCTGCCCACGAACAATTCGGCCTGAACTTTACCATATTTCGGCCGCACAACGTGTATGGCGAGTATCAAAATATCGGTGACAGGTATCGCAACGTTGTCGGAATTTTCATGAATCGCATCATGCAGGGGCAGCCGCTCCCGATTTTTGGTGACGGATTGCAGCAGCGAGCGTTCTCATACGTCCGCGACATCATGCCACCAATGATTTCAGCACCTTTCGTGGCACAGGCCAAAAGCGAAGTATTTAACGTGGGTGCAGCGACTCCCACAACGGTGCTGGATCTGGCGAGGTCCGTTTGCCGCGAATTTCAGATTGAGCCGAACATACAGTTTCTTTCGGCTCGCAACGAAGTCAAAGTCGCCTGGGCCGACCATTCTAAGTGTGCCAGGGTCTTCGGCGAAAATCCGGCAACATCGATGACCGACGGGCTGCATCGCATGGCAAACTGGGCGAGGTCTGTTGGCGCGCGCTCGAGCAGTCATTTTGGCAACGTCGAAATTACCGAAGGTCTGCCTGCTGGCTGGGGCCACGATCATACGTGAGTGTCAGCGTGCTCGTGGCATCAGGCTAAGTAGCGCATCACGCAGAACGGGATAATTCGCCTGAATTGAGTATTTCTGTTCGACCGTTCTCCGACCGCGATGTCCCATCTGTTGGCGGATCTCAGGATGTGTAGAGAGGAACCGCAGAGCT
>CANJQC010000154.1 GCA_947476295.1 Planctomycetaceae bacterium
AAGGCTTCATGGCACCGATCCTCGGTTCACAGGCAATGCAAAACGCTCCCTGCCAAATTCTAACGCATGTAACGATTCGTCGTATTCTGCGAATGGCATTGATTCATCTGAATCAGCGTGCGAAAGCGACAGGAACGAAAGAGCGAACGTATCGCGGGTTCATGCAGGGCTTCAAGGGTATTCATCCGGCATTGTGCGATGCAGTCAGGTGAAGGCTGATCAACCTGCAATCGGCGTGAGCCAGATATTGCGGTACCGTACCGGATCGCCGTGATCTTGGAGGTAGATTGGGCCGTCTTCTGGTCCTTCGGCCACAGGAGCAGCACGTGTGGCACGCGAGAGTTTGACTTTCGGGTGGATGACCACACCATTATGCTTCACGGTCATCCACGCGTCATCGGTCTTATTGCCGGCTGCGTCAAACTTTGCTGTGTGGTATTCGACGTCGTATGTCTGCCAGCTCAGAGGCGGAAAACACATGTTGACATTGGGGTTGCGGATTTCATAAATCCCGCCGCATTCGTGGTCGTCGCCGGTCAGACCAAAGGAGTCCAGCATTTGAACTTCATAACGCCCCTGCATGTAGCATCCGCTGTTGCTGCGAGCCTGTCCGCGAGCATTTGGCATGTACGACAGCATGAATTCGATATGGAGTTCGAAACTGCTGAATTTTTGTTTGCTGGTGGCCCCCTGCATGAGCAATTTATCATCGCTCATCCTGCCGTTTTCAAAGTTTTCAGGCGTTGATCCATCGAACAGTACGACGGCACCTTCCGGAGGCTTGCGTCCGATCGTGGATGACACGCGAGTTGTCTTTGAAAGTTCACCCAACCGTACTTTGTCGGCGTTGGTGATCGCCAGACTGCCGTCCTTGATCTCGCCCTGTCCCATTTCACCCTTGAGCACGCCGGTCTTGCCGTTCACTTCGCCTGCTCCGCGAATTGGCGGGTTGCCGTCCCAGCCATCGCCAGGCAGGCCGCCGATGTACGCAGCCCATGCCAGTTTGTTGTTGCCTTCCGAAACAACCTGAACTCCCAGTTTGACTTCGTTATCGCCTGCCTTGATCGTTCCGGCGTATTCGCCCTGAACTGCGAACTCGGGCCCGGCCTCTTCGCTGGTGAGGAACGCTTTCTTTGGATCATTCGCATCTGCGGCGAGTACACTCACGCTTGGCAAAGTGAGACAACATACCACCAGCAGACATTGTTTCATGGACATCGAACTGCTTTCTGTTGAGTAGTGATTGGCTGGCCTATGTCCGGCCTTCCCAGCTGGATTTCATAAACTTCAACCCGTTCTTCGCAAGGTACTCTTCCGATGAAAACATGCGACGCCAGATGCGAGTTGCCGCCGCGAGATCCGGAAGAGCAAGACCGAAGGCTTCGATCATCAGCCAGCCGTCGTAGTTGACGTCCTTGAGAGCCCGGAAAGATTCGTCCCAGTTGACTCCGCCATCGCCTGGCGTCGAACGATCATTCTCGGATATGTGAACGTGAACAAGCTGATCAGCACAGGCTTTTACCGCCTGGGTGATCGATTTCTCTTCAATGTTCGCATGAAACGTGTCGTACATGGTTTTCACGTTTGAGTGACCCAATTCACGACAGAACAATCCAGCATCGGCAGCGCAGTTAAGGAAGTAACATTCAAAACGATTGAGGTATTCGACCACCAGAGTTACGCCGTTCGTTTTTGCGTAGTCTCCAGCCTGCGATAGAATTTCCTTCGCGCGGTTCCATTCGTCTTCAGTACGCGCGGCACCGGAGAATTCACCGAGGGCCGAGTGAATTGGACCGCAAAGATGAGTCGATCCGGCTGCGGCACAGCAATCGATCGCCTGTTTCAGGCGGGAAAGTCCGGCGGCTCGAACTGCAGCATCCGGAGAAATCGGGTTCTGATCGGGCGTGCAGACCGTCACGGCGGTCGATTCCATTCCACACTTCTTAAGTTCATCACCAATCTTTGCATACTGCTTGACATCGAAGTCAAACATTGGAAGTTCGACACCGTCAAAGCCCCACGCCTTCAGGCTGCTCAGCAGTGGAAAGTGCTGTTCGGTGACTCCAGACGTCCAGAGCAGAAGATTCATGCCATATTTCATCAGTCAGATTCCTTTGGGGGAAAACGTGAACTTCACTTCGACATCAAGATCGGAGGAGAAGTTGATTGAAGGCCGAATGCAGCGGTGCTTCGCCCGGGAGCTTTTCTAATATCAACTCGTGCCAGCAGCCTTGTTCATAAAGTCGGCGGGCGGAGCACCCATGATACTGAAACCGCAATCGACATGAACGACTTCGCCCGTGATGCCGCTCGACAGGTCACTGAGTAATACCATTCCCATTTTGCCGACTTCATCCGCCGTGATGTTGCGGCGCATCGGAGCGACGCTGTCGTACAGATCCAGCATCTGCTTAAAGTCACCGACACCCATCGCACTGATCGTTCGCACAGGACCAGCACTGATGGCATTGACACGAGCGCCGGCAGGGCCAAGTTCACTGGCGAGATACTTGACGCAGCATTCCAGTGCGGCCTTGCAGATCCCCATGAGGTTGTAGCCGGGAATCACTTCTTCACCGCCAAAATAAGACAGAGTCAAAAGACTGGCGTTAGCACTGAGTGCATCTTTTTTCTTTGCAGCTCCGGCAACGGCCAGCAAACTGTAGGCACTGATTTCCATGGCGGTCTTGAAACCGTCACGACTGCACGCATAGGTCGGTCCAGTCAGGTCGGCTGGCGGAGCGAATGCGATGCTGTGAACGATAAAGTCAATCTTTCCGAAGGTCTCTACGGCCTTTTCAATCACAGCGGCAATATGTTCGTCATTGCAAACGTCCATTGGAACAAGAAACTTCGCCCCGATTGGATCCACGAGCTTGCCGACTTTGTTCTGATTCTTAGGTCGATCACTTGTGTCCGGAAGATGCGTAAACCCTATCTCCGCACCTTCGCGATGCAGATGTTCAGTGATGGCCCATGCGATCGATCGATCGTTGGCAATTCCAAGTACAATTCCCTTCTTACCCGTAAACAAACCCATCTTTCGTCTCTACTTCTTAAAATTGTTGTCAGTCACTGTTCACCGCTCGGCAAAACCCTAGCGAACGACTGCGTTCCGGTTATCACACTTACTGAGAACCCGGCATGATAGAGGCTGACTTTGCTGTGGAAAAGCGATTGGCCAGATTCATCGCGCAGTTCTGCCGACATGCTGAAAAGAGGGTTCTTTTCGGGAATCTGGCGTGTCAGGCTCAAGCCTGTGCTCCGCGTTTCACACGATTTTTTACTGAAATCCCGCACCATCGCCTTCATTTGTCAGTGTAAGTGTAAGGGCCTGCGCGATGAAAAGACGGCGCCAGGGAATTAAAAACATTTCCTCTCGCGGAGGCGCGGAGAACACGGAGTGAATCGCAGGCTGGTTTTCTCCGCGAGCTCCGTGCCTCTGTGAGACAAATTACGTTGGCGATATTTCGGGCGAAATGAAATCAGTCGTCCATCGTCTTGACGCTGCGTTGGAGTGCGGGAACTGTGAAGGATCGGGTGCCTTGTCGGCGAAGTAGCGGTCGAAGAGTTCTTTGTCGGATTGCCGGACGATGCGTTTTGCGTGGTCGGCGGTGATTGCTCCGAAGCGGACGGGAGCTTCACCGGCGGCTATCGCTTACTGCATTCAATCAGCATCTTGACGACATCCTTGTTGTTCAGCTGTTCCATCTTTGTAAATCGCAAGCGAACAGCGTCGAGACCGTCACGGGTTCGTTCAATTTCCTGAACCTCTCCGATGGCTGCGATAGCACCGATTGTGACTTCACCTGCTGGAAAGTACATCACAAGTTCAAGTCCATCGGATCGCTTGGTGTGCAATTCCGCCACGGGCTTCTTGTTCTTTTTGTCAGTCCAGTTGATCTTGCTGCGAATGCCATAGTCAACGTCGCATTTGCTCAGATTCGATTCAATCACCAGCATCAGCTTTTCGACAATTGAAAAATCCCAGACTCCGCGGCCGACGGCTGGGAGCCCTTTTTTCATCAGGTGCCATTTACGCCCGAGCTTCTTCCACGGCATCAGGTCTTCCGGATTGGTGGCTTCTGCCCGTGAAAGAGTTAGATACGATTTCAGCGCCTGCTTTAGGAACTGGCGAAACGCCGGTGTATCGACCTCCGACTTTTTCCAGATCTTGATCGTCACTTCCTGCCATGCCGTTTTCAGGTTCCTCGCTTTCACTCGAGGATCGCGACCGTAGGCCTGCACGTCTTCCATGTCGTCGAGCGGTTTTAGGCCAAGACTGGCGTCAAGATCTTCTGTCGTAAACTCGTTCTTTTTGACTCGGAAGCACAACGACAACAACCATTCGCCTCCACTGCGAGCATGCAGGAACCAGCCGAGTCCCTTGTCCGCGCGGATCTCTACGGTGGCTCGATCGTTCCAATTTGTCGGTGCGAGATCGCTTTCTTTTTCCAGCAGTTCGATCACAGACTTCAACGCCTGTCCGTCCCAGCGGCAGGGCTGGCCGGTGTGGGCGATGCGATCCTGAGTGTGCCACTTGCAGCCATCGACTTCCCAGGGCAATTTCGCGGATCGGCCCAGTTCCTCGATGCTGACATCACCTTTTTGCTTCGCGGCAACAGCAACGGCGTCAAATGTCTCGATCGCCCCTCGTGCGGATTCTGCGAGGACGGGGGCTAGGAGTTCACCGGTCCAGGATCGCAGCATTGTCGTTTGTTGACTTGCGGACGAATCAGCCAGAGCGGTCTGCTTTCGCAGTATTCGTTTGGTGGCTCCGGTGGCAGCTGTTGTACCGGAGGGCTGACGCCCACCGCTCGCCGGACTCGTGGACGTTGCGTATGCGACTACGTCTTCCGGAGTTCCCTGGACGACGATCTGTCCGCCGCCGGCACCGGCTTCCGGGCCGAGGTCGATGATCCAGTCGGCGGTCTTGATGACGTCGAGATTGTGTTCGATTACAACTACCGTGTTGCCTTGTTCGACAAGGCTATTGAGTACGCTCAGCAGTTTCAGGATGTCGTCGAAGTGCAGACCCGTTGTGGGTTCATCGAGCAGATACAACGTTCGACCACGATTCGGGCGACACAGTTCCGCCGCTAACTTAATGCGTTGAGCCTCACCACCGCTGAGCGTCGGTGCTGACTGACCGAGCGTCAGATATCCGAGGCCAATGGCTTCCAGAGTCGCCAGCGGGCCCCGAATTTTTGGCACGTTGGAAAACAGTTCGAGCGCCTTGCTGATCGACATCTCCAGCACGTCGGCAATACTGCAGTCGTTGAACTTGACGGTGAGAGTTTCCGCATTGAACCGTCGACCTCGGCAAGTCGGGCATTCGACCCAGACATCTGGCAGGAAGTGCATTTCAATTTTCTGCTGACCCATACCTTCGCAGTCTTCGCAGCGTCCTCCTGCACGATTGAAGCTGAAACGACCCGGTCGGTAGCCTCGCACTTTTGCTTCGGGCATCCGGCAGAACAGCTCGCGAATTTCATCGAACATGCCGGTATACGTCGCTGGGTTTGAAGCAGGTGTTGAACCGATCGGATTCTGATCGACCAGCACGATCTTGCTCAGATGTTCGACCCCTTTGAGTTCTCGGAAAGCTCCCGGAGTTTCCGCGATGATGTTCAATCGCCGCGACACCGCTCGAGCCAGCGTGTCCATGACGAGCGAACTTTTCCCCGATCCGCTGACGCCCGTGATGCAGATAAACGTCTTTAATGGAATTCGCAGATCGACGTTTCGCAGGTTATGCTGCTGTGCTCCCAGGAGCTCGACCCAGTCCATCTGCGATTGGCGAGCGGTGGGTGTCAGCCCACCGGTACGTTTGCCTTCACGGTTGTGTTTTGTTGTCTTGATCGGAGCATTACCGGAGGGCTGACGCCCACCGCTCGCCGGTTGTGCGTGGGTCGATTCCATTCGTCGCACCGTCGGCACCGGAATACACCGAGTGCCTCCCAGATACGCACCCGTCATCGATGCCTTGTTCTTCTTCAGCTCCGCCGGTGTTCCCTGAGCCACAACCGTGCCACCAAGTCGCCCGGCACCGGGTCCGAAGTCATAGAGCCGATCCGCAGCGTCGAGTACTTCACGATCGTGTTCGACCAGCAGCACTGTGTTGCCGAGATCCCGCAGCCGCTTCAGGGCAATCAGCAACCGTCCGTTATCGCGAGGGTGCAGCCCGATTGTTGGTTCGTCCAGCACGTACAACACGCCGGTTAGCGAGCGCCCTGCCTGACCAGCCAGGCGGATGCGCTGTGACTCGCCCCCGGACAGCGTCGGCATTGATCGGTCAAGCGTGAGATAATCCAGTCCCACTTCGACGAGGAAGTTCAGGCGATGAGTGGCCTCGTTCAGCAGATCGCCGGCAATCTTCTTTTCGTCTTTTGACAACTTCAGCCCCAGCAGAAACGCGAGAGACTGAGACAGCGGCATGCGACACAACTGCGGCAGCGTAATATTTCGCAGCCGCATGGCGGATGCTTCGGGTTCCAGGCGACTCCCATTGCATATCGTGCAGTCTCGCTCGCCTGCCATTTCGATCAGAGACTTGCGATGAGAAAATGACAACCGTGACGCCGCTTCAATGGCCGGATAAAGACCTTTGTACTTGAAGCGGAAAGTACCGGAGGGCTGACGCGCACCTCTCGCCGAAGAAGTCTCAACCCACGTATTATCATCTCCGTACAAAACAAGCCGCTGCTGCGGGGGACTCAGCAAATACCATGGCTGATCGAGCGGCAGATCAAATGTTGTCGAAATGGCATCCAGCATTATGCGAAACGGGGTGTTGGTCTTCGGGTCCGGCCAGGCTCCGATCGCGCCGTCCAGCAGACTGCGTTCGGGGCTCGTCACCAGCATCGCCTGATTGGCACCGAATTCAGTTCCCAGACCTTCGCAGGCGTGACACCAGCCGAGCGGACTGTTGAACGAAAACTTCTGCGGCGTCTGACGTTCAAATGAACGCTGACATTGGCTGCACGACAGATGCAGGCTGTATCGGTGCTGAATCCACTGCGGCTCATCCTTTGCGGCGTCTGCGACTGCAACGTGAATGATGCCCTTGCCCAGATCCAACGCGGCTTCAATAGAATCGGCGATGCGACTCCGCTGTTTAGCATCCACAGAAATCCGATCCACAACCACCGCAGCGCTGTGGGCCTGTCGATGATCAATTTCCGGAACGTCATCGATCGGATACGTCTTGCCGTCGACTCGAACCCGAACAAACCCGTTCGCCCGCAGTCGCTCCCACACCTTCGTAAATGGCGTCGAACGATCGACTTCCATCGGGGCCAGCAACAGCAACTTTGCACCGGCTCCCAGCTTCATCACGCTGTCAACGATCTGATCAGTCGTCTGCTGCACGGCTGGCACATGGCACTTTGGACAATACATTTCTCCCATACGTGCAAACAGAATTCGCAGGTAGTCATAGACCTCCGTCACCGTTCCGACTGTTGAACGCGGCGTAGAGCCGACTGTTTTCTGTTCGATCGCAATCGCAGGGCTCAGCCCCTGAATACTCTCAACTCGTGGCTTCGGCATCTGCCCCAGAAACTGCCTGGCATAGGAAGACAGGCTTTCGACATATCGCCGTTGGCCTTCGGCGTAGAGCGTGTCCATGGCGAGCGATGTTTTGCCACTGCCGCTCGGACCGCAGAAGACGCTCATTTGCTCACGCGGCACTTCAAGATCAATGCCCTGCAGATTGTGCTGCGCTGCACCAACGATGCGAATACTGCTTGTTGCACTGAATGTAGGGTGGGACAAGCGGCTGCTAGGCCGCGCCGGCCCACCATCGCCAACTTGCACATTCGGTGGGCCGGCGCTCGCAAGGCTCGCTTGTCCCACCCTACTGCCCTTCTTTGCTCCGCCCTTGCGTTTGAAGCCAGGCAGCACGGTCCGCAGGGCGACGCCTGTATAGGATTCATCACACGCCGCGACTTCTTCCGGAGTCCCTTCAATCACAATCCGCCCACCACCTGCGCCGCCTTCGGGACCGATGTCGATGATCCAGTCTGAAGTCTTGATCACGTCAAGATTATGTTCAATCACGATCACCGTGTTGCCAGCTTCGACGAATCCCTGCAGAACCTCAATGAGTTTCTTCACGTCGGCAAAATGCAGTCCGGTTGTCGGCTCATCAAGCAGGTACAGCGTCCGGCCTGTCGATCGCTTGCCCAGTTCTCGCGCCAGTTTCACGCGCTGTGCTTCCCCGCCGGACAATGTCGGCGACGCTTGACCCAGCTGCATGTAATCCAGACCCACGTCGCACAGTGTTTGGAGCATGCGATGGATCTTCGAAAAGCTCTCGAACAACTTCAGCGCTTCGCCGATGTCTAGGTCGAGGACGTCAGCAATACTGTGATCCCGGAACTTGACCTCCAGCGTTTCATGATTGAACCGCCGTCCTTCGCAGACATTGCATGGAATCCAGATGTCCGCCAGAAAATCCATATTCAGCTTTGTCGCGCCATGTCCTTCGCACGCTTCGCATCGGCCGTCGGCAACGTTAAAACTGAAACGACCTTCTTTGTAGCCGCGCATCTTTGACTGCGGCAATTGCGTGAACAGTTTGCGGATTTCGTCGAAGACTTTGACGTACGTCGCAGGATTCGAACGCGGCGTGCGACCGATCGGCGACTGATCGATGTCAATTCCCTTGTCGATCAGTTCCAGACCGTCGATGCATTGGTGCGTGCCGGGATCGCCGACGCCCTTATTGACATCGCGGTTCACGACCTGCCACAGGATGTCATTGACGACGGAACTCTTCCCCGAACCGCTCACACCAGTCACGCTGATCAAACGTCCGAGCGGAAAGTGAACCGTCACGTCCTTGAGATTGTTGTGCGTCGCTTTGTGGACAACGATGGAGCCACGATCCGGGTTGCGTCGTACTTTGGGGATCTCAATCTTCTGTCGCCCTGACAGAAATGCACCCGTCACACTGCGTTCGCTCTTCAGCACATCATCAACCGTTCCTTCGACAACAACTTCGCCACCAAGCACTCCTGGCCCCGGCCCGAAATCGACGACATGGTCTGCGGCACGCATCGTTTCTTCGTCGTGCTCGACCACAATCACCGTGTTACCCTGATCGCGAAGTCGCTGCAGACTTTCCAGCAGCATCGTGTTGTCGCGCGGATGCAGGCCGATTGATGGTTCATCCAGAATATAGACGACTCCCACCAGCCCGCACCCGATTTGTCCCGCTAGGCGAATCCGCTGCGATTCACCCCCGGAGAGCGTCGGTGCCGAGCGATCGAGCGACAAATAATTCAATCCGCATTGGAGCAGGAATCCCAGCCGACCTCGGATTTCCTTCAGGGCTTCTTCTGCGATCAACTGCTGAGTCGCATCAAGCTTAAGCGAATCAAAGAACTCGGCAGTTTCTTCGATCGACAGCGCGCAGACCTGTGGCAGGCTGAGTTCCTGTGGCCGTCCTCTTGCGGCGAAACGCTTGCTCGTCGTGCGGAGCCGGACGTTGCGGGCCTGGCGATTCAGCCGTTCGCCGTGGCATGACGGACAGGCTGCGACTTCCATGTACTTTTCCAGTTGCCGGCGCCGCATGGGATTCTTCGCTGTACGATAACTCTCCAAGAGACGATTCGCCCAGCCTTCCCATGTGCCTCCGTGCTTCCACGCTCCGCCGCGAGTTCGCCAGGTAAACGTGATATGCCGTTCCCCGGTGCCGTACAGCCACAGTTGCTTCGCGACTTCGGGGATGTCTTTCCATTTCATCTTCAGCATGGAATCAGCCGGCAGGCCGCAGTCCTGTTCGATCGCATTGGCCGCCCCGGCAAGCAGGTGCCGTGGCCAGCGCCCGATCTTTGTCCATGCGGACAACAGCAGCGTGGCCCCCTTTTGAATCGACTTGTTCTCATCGGCGATCAGATGATGCATCGGAAACCCATGCCGCATTCCGAGACCGTTACAGTCCATACACATGCCAAGCGGGCTGTTGAAGCTGAATAGTTGCGGACTTGGCGGATCGTAGCTCATCCCGCTTTCCGCACATGCATAGTGCGCACTGTAGAGGCGATCAGAAATCTGTGACTGGCGAGCGATGGGCGTCAGCCCTCCGGTACGACTGCCTTCCATTTCCGTCGCCGACTCGGTTTCCATGTCGATGGCTGATTCCGCCACCATGTCGGGTTCAGCGGTGGGCCGTCGTTGCTTCGCCGCTTGTCCCCGGTTGCGTTCGATGGCAGGCATCGCAGTTGTACCGGAGGGCTGACGCCCACCGCTCGCCGGAGTCGCCGCTTTATCAACGGAACAAATCAGTCGGCCATCCGCGAGCTTTAGGGCTTGCTCAACCGCCTCGGCCACGCGCGTCCGCTGGCTGCCGCTGGCAACCAGTCGATCGATCACAACTTCGATGTTGTGCTTATGATGCTTGCGAAGCGTCGGCGCTTCGCTGATGTTTACAATCTCACCATCAATGCGAGCCCTCAGGTAACCGCGCTTGAGCAGGTCTTCGAACAGATCGCGAAACTCACCCTTTTGATTCTGCACGATTGGAGCGAGAAGCTGATATTTCGTTCCGGCAGGCTGATTCAGCAGACTGTCGATAATCTGATCGGTCGATTGAGCCTTGATCGGCTTGCCCGAAACATAACAATAACCCTGACCAACTCGAGCGTAAAGCACGCGCAGGAAGTCAAAGATTTCCGTGATCGTGCCGACGGTGCTGCGCGGATTGCGGCTGGTCGATTTTTGCTGAATGGAAATCGACGGAGCCAGTCCTGAGATGGAATCCACATCCGGCTTCGGCATCTGCCCCAGAAACTGCCGTGCGTACGTGGACAGCGATTCGACGTACCGTCGTTGTCCTTCGGCATACAGCGTATCAAACGCGAGCGAACTCTTGCCCGACCCGCTGACGCCTGTCATCACAATCATTTTATTGCGAGGCAGCGACAGGCTGATATTGCGAAGGTTATGCTCCCTCGCCCCTCGAATAATGATATCCGAACTGGCCATGAAACTCTGTACGCCAACAAATGCTGCTGAAAACAGGGAAAAGATGTGCTGCCTTGATCTGACAGAGGCTCGCGCAGCGGGATTATAGTCGTCTTCAGGAAAGTTGCTCGTTCTGACGCAAATTGTTCAAATGGTTGGCTTCTTCGTCGATGAAAAGAATTCGCAGCAGTTGCCACCGGGAATCCCGAAATGGCTGCGATGGCTGTTTCCTACACGAGGCAATTTTCTGGCGGCGGTCGCGAATCCTCGTTCGTGGAAACTCTGCTGGCAGTTTCGACGCGGTTTCAAAAAGGCGACGCGCTTTCCGCTGTTTTCCATCGTGCTGCCTGAACGAATCCCTGAGATTCATCTTTCCGACCACCGCGGCTTCTGGCTCCACGGATTTCCTGCACTGATGCTGACGGACACCAGCTTTCTGCGAAATCCAAATTATCATCAGTGGACCGACACACCCGACACGCTGGACTATGATCGGATGGCCATGGTCACCCTCGGTGTTGCGAGTGCCATCCGCAGAATTTCCGGGTGCAACTGAAATCGCCGCAATGTAGGATGGACATTCATGTCCGTCGCATGACGCAACGCCTTCGATGCGAAGAGCTTTGTGCCTCATCCGACTTATGGCGGTTGAATGTTTTTTGGCCAAGACTCGGACATGAATGTCCAAGGTACGGGAAATGCAGGAATCTTAGCGCTGCACCGTTCATGTTGTATTAAAAATCCGATCCCCAGCATCCCCGAGACCGGGGACGATGTATTTGCGTTCGTTGAGACAGCGATCGATCGCGCATGTATAGACGGTGACGTCGCCGAATTCCTGCTGCAGACGTGCGATTCCTTCCGGCGTGGAAATGATGGACAGCATGAGAATCTTCGGCACGCCCCAGCGCTTCAGCGTCTGGATGGCCATGCAGGCCGAGCCGCCGGTGGCGAGCATCGGATCAAGCACAAACGCAATGTCCGGAGGATTATTCGACGGCAACTTGTCGTAATAATGCACGGGCTGAGCCGTCTCTTCGTCGCGATAAACTCCCAGATGCCAGACTTCCAGTTGAGGTATCAGCTCGGCCAGCGGTTCGACCATTCCCAGGCCTGCACGCAGAATCGGGACGGCTGCAAAACGTCCTGCGAGTTCGCTGCACGTTGTCATCTCATTCGGCGTCTCGACCGTGATCGGCTGCAATGCGACATTCTTTGTGGCTTCAGCCGCCAGCAGAGTAGCAAGGACCCGAACGTGCTGCCGGAATTCCGACGGTGGAGTCTGCTTTGCGCGCAAACGGCTCAGATGATGCTGAACTAAGGAATGCTGAAGTTCGATAGTGCTTGCCTGTTCAATCGCCATCGAGAGAACTCCCGTGAAATTCGACACCTGCGTGCATGTCAAACGCAGCGCAACCTTGAGATTTCTGCCGCCGTAGTGGAATAAGGGATTGCGACGACGGCGAAAGACTGACACCATGCGTGGACTTTACAAGTCGCATTTTTGTGCCCTTTTCTATTGTAGTGATCTTCATGTCCGTTGCCTTCCAACAGTGCATCCATCCTGACTGCGCGGCTACTTACGATGTCGGGCAGATTTTAACCGCATGCCCCAAATGCGGAAGTCTGCTGGACGTCAATTACGACTGGAACGCAATTCCAGTCCCAAAGTCACTGTCTGGTTTTGAACGCCGCTGGACCACGCGGCTGAATCCGATCGACTTCAGTGGTGTCTGGCGTTTTCGTGAACTGCTGCGATTCGCTTCGGACGAACAAATCGTCACGATTGGCGAAGGCCAGACTATTCTGCAAAAGAATGACCGCCTTGGCACGACGCTGAAGATGAACAACGGCTGTCTGTTTCTGCAATATGAAGGGCTCAATCCTTCCGGCAGTTTCAAAGACAACGGAATGACCGCCGCGTCTACGCACGCCAAAATGGTGGGTGCGAAGATGACAGCGTGTGCCTCAACTGGCAATACCAGTGCGTCGCTGGCAATCTACGCAGGCGTCACGGGACACTTTCAATGTATCGTGTTTGTTGGCAGTGGAAAAATCGCGTTTGGAAAACTGTCGCAGGCACTGGACTACGGAGCGAAAACCATCCAGATCCGTGGCGACTTCGATGACGCATTGGCTCGAGTGCGTGACATCTGTGCAAAGCATCCGATCTATCTGTGCAACAGTGTGAATCCATTTCGTCTGGAAGGCCAGAAGTCGATTATGTTTCGCGTTCTGGAAGGACTTGGATGGACGGTGCCGGACTGGATTGTCGTGCCGGGCGGAAATCTTGGAAACAGCAGCGCGTTCGGCAAAGCGTTTATGGAATTAAAACACCTAGGGCTGATTGATCGCGTACCTCGGCTTGCAATCATCAACGCAGCCGGTGCCGGAACGCTGGAGGAATTTGTCAACACAAGCGGTTTGAAGTGGAACGAAGGTCGTCCGAATGCCGCACAGATTGACGCGCGCTATTCGAAAATGGATCAGCAGAACGAACGTGCTTCAACACTGGCGAGTGCGATCGAAATCAATCGTCCGGTGAATCTGGAAAAGGCTTTGCGGGCTCTGGAATTCTGCAACGGGATTGTGTGTAAAGTTTCCGATCAGGAAATCATCGACTGCCGCGCCAGAATTGCAGCGACGGGGTTTGGATGTGAACCGGCCAGCGGAGCAACAATCGCCGGCGTTCAAAGGCTGCGGGATGAAGGGGTGATCGCGGCCTCCGACCGAGTTGTCTGCATCCTGACCGGACATCAACTGAAGGATCCCGATCTGACCATGGCCTATCATTCCAACGATCCGCAGTTGATTGCAAAGAAGCTTACACCTGCCGGAGTGACATCCACACCGTTTGCAAATCCTCCGGTGGTTGTTGATAACGATGAAGCAGCGATCCTTGCAGCGTTGGGGATTTCGACGTAGGGTGGGACAAGCAGCGATTAGCAGCGCTGGCCCACCATTACCTTGGAACTATCCTTCGCGCGGCCAGAAATGAGTCCGGCATAGGGGTAGGGAAGACCGTTTAATCCGGTCTCCCCTCCCTCCAAACCGTACGGGCGGTTTTCCCGCATACGGCTTTCCAGTCAGTAGTTGCCTGCGACGGATTGATCGAAACGAAAGTGGGCTTCGCGCAGACTATACAG
>CANJQC010000155.1 GCA_947476295.1 Planctomycetaceae bacterium
CCCGGTCGCGGCCGGAGATGAGGTGATTCTGGCGGCGTATGATTTTAAAGCAAATTTCGTCAACGTGTTGACAACCGGATGCAAACCCGTGCTGATCGACACCGTGGCCGACTATCCCATCCCGGATCTGAACGAGCTTGCGAACGCAATCACAGATCGCACCAGAGCAATCATCGTCTCGCATCTTCACGGGAATCTGGTTCCGATGCGGGAAGGTTGCCGCATGGCTGCCGATCGGGGAGTTGCCGTGATTGAGGATGCCTGCCAGGCTCCTGGTGCGCAACTCGAAGGTCGCCGGGCTGGAACCTTCGGCGACGTCGGTGTGCTGAGTTTCGGCGGAAGCAAGCTGCTCACATCCGGACGCGGCGGTGCGGTGCTGATGTCGAATTCTCAGATGGCTCAGAGAATTCGGTTATATACGCAGCGCGGCAACGAAGCCTATCCGCTGTCGGAAATGCAAGCGGCAGTGTTGCTGCCGCAGCTCCTGCAACTGGATGCCCGCAACACGATTCGACATCAGCGGCTATCGGAACTGTTGACAGCACTTGGCGACGGCGGCTTTTGCTCGGCGATGAATATGGGGGATGAAGCTGGATCGGTGAGCAATCAACCGGCGCTCTACAAGTCTGCATTTCTGCTTCCAAAAGGCGTGAACGAAAACCAGCGGAGACAGTTCTGTGAATCCGCTCGGCGCGTTGGCGTCCCGGTCGATCCGGGTTTCAGCGGACTGCACAAGATTCACAGCAGACAGCGTTTTCGAGCCGTGGGCGACCTGCCGAATGCGACACAACTCCACGACCGGCTAATCACACTACACCACACGGCCCTGCTAAGTTCTGCTGAAACTGTGGAGCAGATTGCCGAAATACTGCAGGATCTGTTTGATGCTGGTTATACTGCCGGCAGCGTGGACAGCAGCATCCAAAGGAATGTTCGGATACTCTAAAGTTCTGAGCGGCAAGGCGCTAGCCGCCGGTGTACATTGCAGAAATACCTGAAAAAACGGCGACTAACGCCTTGCCGCTCAAAAGAACAGCGGCATTCAGATAGACTCCTGGGATATGCATAAAGCCATGCGTGAACAGACTTAACGGGAGATTGGCGATGAGTGAACTTGCGACATTATGGCTGCCGATTCTGCTGTCCAGCATTGCCGTGTTCTTTGCCAGTTTCCTTGCGTGGGTGGTCATTGGCCACCACACGCCGGATTGGAGTGAGATCCCGGACGAAGGCAACGTGATTGATTTCATCCGCGCGCAGGGACTACGACCGGGGCAGTACATGTTTCCGATGGCTCGAACCAAAGAAGCCATGGCTGACGAAGCGAAGCAGCAGCAGATGATATCAGGGCCGTGGGGAACGCTGAACATCTGGAGTCGTCAGGTCAAAATGAGTCGCAATCTGCTGCAGACATTTGTCTTTTATCTTGTCACAAGTTTCTTCATCGCCTACCTAGCAACGCTGGCTCTGGAACCAAGAGCCACCTTTTCTAGGGTTTTTCAGGTCACAGGAACTGCGGGAATTCTGGCGTATGCTTTTGGCCATGTGCCAAACGCAATCTGGTTCGGAACACATCGCCGACCGATGCTGATGGATGTAGTTGACGGCGTATGTTTTGGATTGATCACCGGACTGATTTTCGCAGCCTTCTGGCCATAATCGACAATGCCCATCTTTGATTTTCGTTTTACGGTTGCCGCACCAATTAAGGCCGTGTCGGATTTTCACTTCCAGACCGGCATCCTGAAGGTGCTCACGCCGCCACTGATGATCATGCAGGTTCACCGCTTTGATCCGCTCGCGAATGGTTCAATCGGTGAATTTACAATGTGGATGGGACCAATCCCTGTGCGCTGGGTCGCAGAACATTCTGACGTCAGCCCGACAGGATTCATCGACACGCAGACTCAGGGACCAATGAAATCCTGGAAGCATACGCATCGCTTCAACAGCGTCAGTGCCGACATCACCGAGGTGCATGAACATATCGAATTTGCACATCATTCGGGTTTGCGAGGTCTGTGGTCACGAATTCTGTTTCCACGCCCCGCTTTGATCGTCCTTTTCACTTATCGCCGCTGGGCCACTCGCCGCGCTGTGAGGCGACTCACGTAGAGGGTGCGTGCGCAACGCACCAGAGGAGCTTAAGCACAAACCATCCGACAAGGATCGCCACTGGAAACAGAAAATCTCTCATTGTCGTTCTCCATCGCAGGTTTACCGGTTCACTTCTGGAAAGCGACTAACGCAGAAACCGACTTTCGATGCAGCTCATGATGTCCTGCAAATGCGGTTCGGCGACTTTGTAAAAAACTTTACGACCTTCGCGTTCGCTGGTGAAGAACCCGCAACGCTGCATCAGTCGCAGGTGCTCCGAAGCCACGTTATCCGGGACATCGCAGTCTTCTGCCAGTTCTCCGACTGTGTAACGCCCATGCAACAACAACTGCACCATTCGCAGTCGCACCGGATGCGCAAGCGTTCTCAGACACTCTGCTGCCTGAGCAAATGCCTGCGGATTACCGACCGGTTTAGTTTTCAATTTTGCTCTGGCTGCCGTCATCTCTCGTCTCCAAAATCAATATATCGATAGGTCACGATGTGTCAACTACTCTTTTCACTGCGTTCGCACGATTTTGCTGATTTTGTACAAGCTCGGCGAAAATGTGGCTGAGCCATGAGAGGCGGATGCTGCCAGTGTCGGAACCGAGGCTGGCAGCATCAGCCACGGCAGTTGTTCCTGCGCCACTCTTAATCGTTCGACAGAACTTCTTCTGGATCTTTCTGAGTCGGTTCGCTCTTATTCCATTTGGCGGCTCTTGCTTCGTCATCCGGTGTCAAAAATGGTCGAACGACGCGCAAACCCACTCCCAGTGCGTCGGTAAAGTACCAGATGCTTTGCGGCAGTTGTGGATCCTGCTGCTTCCATTCTTCGCTCGATCCTTCACGCACCGCACTCCGCAGCATATTGGCCGGATCATCCCAGCCGCCGCCACGCACGACGCGTGGATATTCCATGAGCGGAATCATGAGCGGATCGGTTGAGACCTTGCCAGCCTGCAACGAATACGCATCGGGAACGTATTGATCCAGCACCCATTCCGCAACGTTACCGTGCATGTCGTGCAGTCCCCAGGGATTGGGTTTCTTCTTTCCGACAGACTGATAATTTCCGTCGCTGTTGTCTTCGAACCAGGCATACTCATGCAATGCAGTGGCGTCGTCACCGAAGGAGTACGCTGTGGTCGTTCCAGCGCGGCAGGCGTATTCCCATTCAGCTTCCGTTGGCAACCGATAATAGCGTCCCGATTTAGCGCTCAGCCATTCGCAGTACATTCTCGCGGAATGCTGCGTCATGCAGATGGCCGGATTATTCTCGCGGCCCATACCGAAACTCATGTCGGTGTAGGGGGGCGTCGGACGAGTCACAGCATCGGCCACCTTGTCGCGCGGATTTGAGGGCTTGCCGTAGGCCGCTCGACGAAGCGAATCGACGCGGTCGCTCCAGACCTCGTACTGGTTCCATGTGATTTCGCACTTGCTCATCCAGAACGGCGAGACTTCGACCTCGTGCTGCAGACCTTCGTCATCGTGCCGATCTGCTTCGGTCTCCGGACTGCCCATCACGAACTTTCCACCCGCAATCGGCAGCATATCGATTTTGAAAGCCGTGTGAGCTAAGGGTTCGGTATATGCCTTCATGTCATCCGGCGATTCCGCAATCGCATCCGGCACCTTCACTGCCTGCGGCTTGTCCTCCGCGTTCGTCAAAAGAGGCGACGACGTGGCCAGAACCAGAGTGCAGACCAAACTCAACCACAAGGACGACTGCAACTTTTGCGACGTCATGATCAACGGACCTTATTTCTGGGAAGGAATGGCGGCAGGAAACAGCGTCCGTGTTGGGAAGCACCCGAAAATCCGCAAATTCACAGCGAACTCCTGAATTCCGTACGACTCGCTGCCTTTCATGCTACTCAGACAGGCTGATTCTGTCCCGTCCGATTTGCCCGCCAACACAGAAATCCTTCGCTTTGAGTCTGCGACCACGGTCGATGCGAAGCCACCAAGGCGGCTGTACCAGTCCCAACACAATGCACATTGCGGTCTACGAAAGTTTGCTGGTGTCTAGGCAAGGTGATTTCAGTTGCCAGGAATTGCAACCGATACAACAGGAACAACATGACTTCATATTAAAGATTTTTCTGTGAAAGCAGCCAGGACGCTGACTTTGTAACGCCTGTAACGGATTGGTGACCAAGAGTCTTTTTGGAGACATCTGGTTGTCTTCAGCAGCGCCCATCGCAGCCGAACGCGGGTTAAACCGTTTTCGACACTCCGAACGAACCGGTCGCAACCTAGCGACAGAGTTTTCGACGAGTGGATTGACGCTGACAAAACGCTCCCCGCGTTTTTCGCTCTCCCCCAGCATCGTCAGGAGGTGTACTGTGCAACAGCGTTCCGTTCGAGATCTGATGAGAGTTCGTCACGGCCTTGTCGTGACTGAGACATCAACACTGCGAGAGGTCGCCGAGAGACTGATCATTAGCGAATGTGATTTGATGGCCGTGACTGATGAACGCGGCAAACTTGCCGGGGTCGTTTGCGAAAGCAGCATCGTTCGAGCCCTGCTCGCGAATCCTGCTCAGGACGTTACGATCCAGTCTATCGTCATCCGACATGCAGAATCGGTGAGACTGGACGCAAATCTTACAGCTGTCCTGCCCTTGTTCCGATCTTGTGCTAACACCGCTATTCCGGTCGTCGATGCCGATGGTTTTGTGTGCGGACTTCTAATGCGAAGTGATGTGATCCGCAGTCTGCTCTACCGCCAAACCGAATCTGCTGATACCGCGACGGCATCTGTATCGGTTGCCACAAAAGACCCCGCCGCTCCATCGGCAATCATCAATTCAGCCGCTGTCTTCACGCCACCAAAGAAACGAAACATTCACGCAGGTGACGCAGTAGCAAAAACTGAAAGCGACCAGCCACGCCCGCACTTTTTGCAAGCTGATGAGGCTCACAGAGTTCTGTGGGCGGCGGAAGACAGACTATAGCATGGCTCCGCACTACTGCAGCTCAACGCCCAGATCCAGCATAAAGAACTTCAGGTCTTCCCACACTTCCTTTTTGGCCGAAGGATTGCGGAGCAGATACGACGGGTGATACGTACACATGACCTTCGCGCCGTTGTGGGTGAAGAACTGACGACGAAGTTTGCCCACCGCACGCGTTTCATTCAGCAGGTTCTGGGCAGCCACGGCACCCCAGCAGATGATGTACTCCGGCTGCACGATCTGAATTTGAGCATCTAGATACTCACGGCAATTCGATGCTTCCTGCGGCAACGGATTGCGGTTGCCGGGCGGGCGACAGCAAAGTATGTTACAGATATAAATGTCTTCGCGTCGCAGATGGCAGGCCGCGACGATTTTGTTGAGCAACTGACCTGCCTCACCGACAAACGGTTCTCCCTGACTGTCCTCATCCGCCCCCGGCGCTTCTCCAATGAACATAATCCGTGCATTCGGATCGCCAACACCGAACACCGTTTGCTTTCGAGTCGTTGCCAGTTCATTGCACCGACGACATTTTGCAACGACGGCGGCCAGTGAACAAAGTGCCTCCTGCTTGTGCCTAGAATCATTCAACTCCCGCTTCAACAGCTCCTGGACTTCCGCCAGTGCTTCAGGGCGATTTGCGTCCGTCACCTGAAGCTCTTCCACTGAACGTAAGCCGCTCGTCGGTCGTCGCAGTTCGGGAACTGTTGTTGCTGCTTTCGGTGACTTCCGTCCCGCTTTTGTGACATCCTTTGCAGCAACTCCGCCAGCGGCCACGCTCACCCCACTCCCTCGCGAAGCGGCTTCCGTTTTCTGGATCGGCGTCTTCGGAAATTCAACACGCGGCACATGAGTCACACCGACACCGGAGAGGTGCTTCAGTAACTGAGCAATCGCACGTTTACTGTTCACTGTGTTATGCCCGAATTGAAGTTGCGTCCGAAATGAAGGTTAAACAACAAGCGGCAGGCATTCTCGCAGATTTCATGCAGACTCTCAAACCGCCAGCGCCCTGTCTCGTAGTCTGAATCGCAACCCCCTGCATCGCGGCTAATGCCCAGGAAATAATCACGGCTTCCATTGTGCGTCGAATCAGCCACACTATGAGCAACGACGCAGATCGTTCGTTGACTGCAAGGCTCTCGTCAGTTGGAATTGAGGTTCGCGATGGTTGGTAAGCCGGTGCCCCCGAAGACAACGTCCAAAACAGATTCGATAACCCTAAGTTCGGGAGCATCAGCGTCCGCTTCACCGCCAATCGTTCAAGGAGCGGCATCGGCAGCAGGCGGAGCGGCGTTGCAGTCAACGGGCCGAGACGAATTATTGGGATTGCCGAGCACCAACAAACGACGTAAGAAAGCGCTAGGTCGCCTGGTATCGCTGGATGCGTTTCGCGGCTTTATCATGACGATGTTGGCAGCCGGAGGTTTCGGGATCGGGGCGTTTGCTGCGATCGATGATTCGTCTGATGTCTGGCAGGTTCACAATCATGAGTTTTGGAAAAAGCTGGCCTTTCATTTCGACCATCCTGCATGGCGCAGCGTGTTTGATTATTACAAAGTGTCTTTCTGGGATCTGATTCAGCCAGCGTTCATGTTCATGGTTGGTGTTGCGATGCCGTTTTCGTACGCTCGACGATCACAACAGGAACAGTCGTTTCTGCGTCGTGCCTTGCACGCATTGATACGGTCGGTGGCTCTGGTTCTGATTGGAGTGTTTCTGCAGTCGCGCGGCAATGAACACACGACGTGGGAATTCCCGAACGTACTCTGTCAGATCGGCCTTGGATATTTTTTTGCCTGGTGTCTGCTCTATTTTAAGCCGATGGTTCAATGCGTGGCACTGGTTGCCATTCTGATCGGTTACTGGGGACTGTTCTTCTTCAATCCGCCGCCAGCAGATTATGACTACGCAAGTGTCTCGGCAAGCGTTGAGAATGCCGAAGTTTTCGAAGGCCGGTTTGCTGCATGGTCCAAAAACGCCAACGCCGCATTCTTCTTTGACCGTTGGCTATTGCAAAAACTGCGGACAGTTCCGACACCTGAGCTGCTGCCGGCAGACGACGGCGCTGCGTTGCGAAAAAATTCTGACTGGCGTCCTGCCGCGCTGACTCTGCAACAGGATAAAGACACCAGGGAACCCAACAACACTGACGTTGATGAATCTCCGCCACCGGCGACGGACGATCCAGTCGTTTCTGATCCAGCAAAAGATGCGCCCGCAGTTGAATCGCCAGCGACGGATATACCTGCCGCAGAATCCGCAACAAGTGCTCTGCCACCGCTTGAGCCCGCTGGCCCCGGTTGGATTCGCCGCGCGTTTCTGCACAACGATGTGCCGTGGACACCCAATCGAGGAGGTTACGCCACCTTGAATTTTGTACCGTCAATCGGCACCACTCTGCTCGGTATGTTATGCGGACAGTTGCTGCTGGCCGGCGGCTATTCGCACTGGAAGAAGCTGGGAGTTCTGATCATCGCCGCCGGGGTTTGTCTGGGACTGGGCATTCTTGCGGACATCACTGTTTGTCCGATCGTGAAACGCATCTGGACACCCAGCTGGGTTCTCTTCAGTAGCGGATACGTCATAGGAATGTTGGCGCTGTTTTATCTGCTCTTCGACATCGCGCCGCTAAAAATTCTCGCCTTCCCGCTGGTTGTCGTCGGCACGAATTCCATCCTGATCTACCTGCTGGGACAAACCCTCGGCGGCTGGACAAAAAGCAGTCTGATCAGCGTCCATCTCGCGCCACTGATCGAAGGCATTTTCGGCCCCAAAGCACTCGACCAGAATTGGTACGCCCCCATCACACTGTCCACCGGCACGTTCGTAGTCTTCTGGCTATTCCTCTACTGGCTGCACAGACAAAAAATTTATTTGCGATTGTGATGCCAGCGATTGTCCTCGTGTGGGCATGGACTGTACCGTTGCTCGTCTTAATGCTCATCTAACCTCTGAGAAGCATGCTCTTTCGTCCATGAACTCCTGATTCTTGCCGCAGAAGTTTTCAGCGACTTTGCGTATTTCGGGGTGGCTGGGAAGAAATTTTCGCGGCGGTTTTTCAAAATCGAAACACTCGCTGGAATTCCCAATGCTCGGACCGGACGATACTATCCGGGGGTATGGCACCAAGCTTGGGTGAGTTTTGTGCCGTTTTATGTTTCACATGGCGCAATGCCGTGTCACTACAACTCAAGGAGTTTCCTGATGTCGACGTCATCGATTGAGCGAACTACGGAGACCGAGCTCGCTCCGGCTGTTGCAGAATTTCTCGCAGCGTCTGTGCATAAGTCTTTT
This sequence comes from Planctomycetaceae bacterium, assembly GCA_947476295.1. GTDB lineage: Bacteria > Planctomycetota > Planctomycetia > Planctomycetales > Planctomycetaceae > SXXK01. Next base: position 8,361 of record CANJQC010000155.1, read on the forward strand.
GTCGGCGGACGATGGGTTGATGCTGCGGACGGACAGACGTTTGATGTGGTCAATCCTGGTTCCGGTGACAAGTTAGCGACCGTCACCAGCTTGAAGAAGGCAGACGTTGATAAAGCGGTCGATGCGGCTGTCGATGCGTTTCACAACAGCGGCTGGGCAAAGATGCAGGTCTCAGAACGAGCTGCGTGTCTGCATCGAATTGCGGACGCTGTCGAGGCACGTCGCGACGAGTTCGCCACGATCGAAGCACTGGACTGTGGCAAGATTTATACACAGGCCGTCGGAGACGTTCAGAATTTCATCGATACTTTTCGATATTTTGCCGACCTGTCACAGGCCGTAAATTATCGTCAGGTCATAGCCGTCAAAAATCACGAAGCATGGGTCTCACGTCATCCTTGGGGCGCTTGTGGATTCATTATTCCATGGAACTTCCCGTTGTTGCTTGCTGGCTGGGGACTTGCGCCTGCGCTTGCGGCTGGCAACACCTGCGTACTGAAGCCTGCGGAAGACACTCCGCTTTCCGCACTGTATCTGTGCAAGATGATTCAGGAATTGGAACTGCTGCCTGCCGGGGTACTCAACGTAGTCACTGGTCTTGGCGAAACCGCTGGTGCGGCATTATCGCAGAATTCGAAACTGCGTCGCATGAGCTTCACCGGTTCGCCGGAAGTCGGTCGGCTCGTGGCGGAAGCTGCCGGACGCAATCTGATTCCAGTGAAATGTGAGCTGGGGGGCAAGGGTGCAGCCGTGGTCTTTAATGACGTGGACATTCAGGAAACTGCCGAGAAGCTCGTTCAGGCGATTACCTTTCATAGCGGGCAGGTCTGCTGCGATGCGACGCGATGGCTTATTCATCGCGATATTTATGACGCCTTTGTCGATGAGTGCATCACGCGTATGAAGTCGGTTCAAATAGGTTACCAGATGGACCGGGACGCGCAGATGGGACCGCTGGTCAGTGCCAAACAACGGGCTCGTGTGCTGGGCTACCTACAAAAGGGTGTGGCTGGAGGGGCGGACCTCATCCTGGAAGGTGGTGAGGCACAAATTCCCGGCAGGAAAGGTTTCTACGTGAAGCCAGCACTGCTGGCTGGTTCGCTGAACAACGTCGCTGCGCGCGAAGAGATCTTTGGCCCGGTCGCATTCCTGGCGCCGTTTTCAGATGAAGAAGAAGGCTTGCGTCTGGCCAATGACACTGAATACGGTCTCGGCAACAGTGTATGGTCTCGCGACCTGCAACGTTGTGCTCGGATTGCCGAAGCCTTCACATCTGGCAATGGTTGGATTAACGCTCACAACGTAATCGTACATGGCGTACCGTATGGCGGGGTCGGCAAAAGCGGCATGGGCGGTGGTGTTATCAGCCCTGATACACTGAATGACTACTTGCGGCCGATTTCTGTGGTGCGGCCACTGTAGTTTGGGTCCTAGAGATCCCGGGTATGAGTTTACGGGACATTTGATTTTGACAGGTCCTGTTGGACCTTTACGGTTTATGTGCGCCTAGCCGATTTTCGCAACCGCCTGCACGGCAACGTGCAGGCGGTTTTGCGTTACTTCTTAGATTTACGGAAGCATGAATGTCGATGGCTGAGCAACAGGGCCAATCGGTTCGCCGTTGGAAACATGTGGACTTCGCAGACATCGAGGGCGTACAGTGTCCATGTGGCACAGCTTGGCGAGGGCTCACGGAAGTGGTCGAATTTCCGGGCACTGTCCATATCACTGAAATTTCTGAGAACGCTCAGCGGCACTATCATAAAACGCTGACGGAGACCTACTTCTTTCTGAAGTGTGAAGATGACGCTCAGATGGAACTGGACGGAGAAGTTATTCCCATTCGCGAACATCAGTGCATCGTCATTCCCCCCGGAACCCGGCACTGCGCGATGGGACGGATGACGGTTCTTATCATCGTATTGCCGAAGTTCGACCCCGCGGATGAATGGTATGAATGACATAGGGTGGTTCGAATTCGTTACCCGAACGCTGCATTGCACGAACTACGGTTTTCAATTCCTTACGATTTCAAAAAACAGTTGTCTTGTCGTGGCGGGACTATGGTCCTAGAATTCGGCACGCTATTCGCTGATCAGTTGCTAATCCCAATGTGGGACGTTGGACTGTCAACGTGGCATGAAATTCCTCAGAAATGTCCCGACTGAGTCTTAATTTATTTGGATTTTTATTCAGACACATTGGTGGAAACTGCCCATCAGTGTGGTGGATGAACGGTCAATCGGGGCGAATATGTGGCTGTTTATGGTGCTTAACTGGGAAAACTTAGGTAGTAAATTTAGAGTTTTTCCGGATCAGGAACTAAACTTTGGCGGAATGCGTAAGTTTTCTGGCGTTTTCAGTTTGATTGATTTTTCGTAGCGTACGTAGGCTGACAGGCGATCCCAATGGGTGGCAGACTCCCAGAGACGGGCGTTTTCAGCAGGCCATGCGTTGTGTATGGCTGCAAAGTTCGCTGCGGGGTTGAAGGCATATTCGAAGCGAGGAAGTCGAATGTACGAACGATTCACAGATCGTGCTCGGAAAGTGATGCAGCTGGCAAATCAGGAGGCTCAGCGATTTAATCATGAGTACATAGGCACAGAACACATTCTACTGGGACTGGTCAAGGAAGGATCAGGCGTTGCAGCCAATGTCCTCAAGAATCTTGATGTCGATCTCCGCAAGATCCGCATTGAAGTGGAAAAGATTGTACAGACCGGACCTGACATGGTGACGATGGGCAAACTGCCTCAAACACCACGTGCGAAAAAGGTCATCGAATACGCGATGGATGAAGCGCGTAATCTTAACCACAACTACGTCGGGACGGAACATCTGTTGCTCGGTCTGCTGCGGGAACAGGAAGGCGTGGCGGCCCAGGTACTGATGAACCTAGGGCTGAAACTGGAAGACGTTCGAGACGAAGTTTTGAACCTGCTCGGTCACGGGATGGAATCTGCCGAAGCAGGATCTGAAGAACGTGGAGGCAACACTGGCTCATCCACGGGTCAAAAAAGCGCAAGTCGCAGCAAGACACCAGCGCTGGACAGTTTTGGACGCGACCTGACGGAACTGGCCAAGCAGAAGAAGCTGGACCCGGTCATCGGGCGTGAACGTGAAATTGAACGTGTCATTCAGATTCTGTGCCGTCGCCAAAAGAACAATCCTGTGCTGCTGGGTGAAGCCGGAGTTGGCAAGACGGCGATCGTCGAGGGCTTTGCGCAGATGGTTGTTGACGGATTAGTTCCGGATATCCTGGCTGATCGTCGCATCATTGTGCTGGACCTGGCGATGATGGTCGCCGGAACCAAGTACCGCGGTCAGTTCGAAGAACGAATCAAGGCTGTGATGAACGAAGTCCGCCGGGCTCGCAACACAATTCTGTTCATCGACGAGCTTCACACTCTGGTCGGTGCAGGTGGAGCAGAGGGCGCAATCGATGCGTCGAACGTGCTGAAGCCAGCTCTGAGTCGTGGCGAAATCCAGTGTATCGGTGCCACGACATTGGATGAGTACCGTAAGTATATTGAAAAAGATGCTGCGTTGGAGCGACGTTTCCAGACCGTAATGGTGGAGCCGCCTTCCGCAAAACAGGCAGTGGAAATTCTGCGAGGATTGAGGAGTCGATACGAAGAACACCATCGCGTGCAGATCACCGACGACGCTCTGGAGACTGCGGTGGAGATGGCGAACCGTTATATCACCGCGCGATGTCTGCCGGACAAGGCGATCGATGTGATCGACGAAGCAGGTGCCCGCATCCGGCTGAAATCCATGGTGCGTCCGCCGGACCTGAAGGAATTGGAAGAAGAGATCCAGCGTCTAAACACGGCAAAGGAAGAATCCGTGGCCGAACAGAAGTTCGAAAAGGCGGCTTCTTTCCGAGACCAAGCGGATAAACTGCGCAAAAAGAAGGATCAGCTCACTGAAGAATGGCGTGAGAGGTCACGTCAGACTGATGGCGTTGTCGATGCAGAAGTCGTCGCCGAAGTTGTGGCTAAGATGACGGGGATTCCGTTAACGCGATTGTCCAGCGAAGACGCTGTGCGCCTGCTGCAGATGGAAAGCGAACTGCATAAGCGCGTGATCAGTCAGGATCAGGCGATTACGCAGGTTTGCAAAGCTGTGCGACGCAGTCGAAGCGGTCTGAAAGATCCAAAACGACCGACCGGCGTGTTTCTGTTCTCAGGCCCGACCGGGGTTGGTAAGACGTTGCTTGCAAAGACTCTGGCCGAATTTATGTTTGGTAATCAGGACGCTCTGATTCAGATCGATATGTCAGAGTACATGGAGAAGCATAATGTCAGCCGTCTGATCGGGGCTCCTCCGGGTTATGTCGGATACGAAGAAGGCGGTCAATTGACGGAGAAGATTCGTCGCCGTCCTTATGCTGTTGTGCTGCTAGACGAAATCGAAAAAGCACATCCGGACGTGTTCAATATGCTGCTGCAGATTATGGAAGAAGGACATTTGACCGACAGCTTTGGTCGGCGAGTGGACTTCAAAAACGTCATTCTGATCATGACGACCAACGCCGGTGCAAGCAAGATGGCTCATGGCGGTAGCATGGGGCTGCATACGTTACGTGAACGCGATCAGGAGAAGTCTTACGATGATATGAAGACGAACCTGATGCACGAACTGCAACGACAGTTCAAGCCGGAATTTCTGGGACGACTGGATGAAGTGGTTGTGTTCCGCAAGTTGACGCGTGAAGAACTGAAGCAAATTGTGGATATTGAACTGGAGAAGGTTTACAGTCGCCTGAGAGAACGAGGCAAGCGGCTTGTACTCAGCGATGAAGCCCGCGGCTTTATCATCGACAAAGGCGAAGTGGATGACGGTCTGGATTACGGTGCTCGTCCGCTGCGTCGAAGCGTGGAACGGTTCATCGAAGATCCGCTGTCCGAAGAACTGCTGCGAGGTACGTTTGATGGCCAAAATGTTATTCGCGTCAACCTTGTAGAAGTGGCGGACCAGAAACAACTCACCTTCGAAGGCGGCACGGATGATTCCATCACCGAAGAAAAGGCTGCTGCCACTGCATCAGCCTGAATTACGCTTTCACGTCCCCCGACGTGTACCCCGGGGGAATTTTTTAGGCGAGTGGCGGATTAAACCGTCTTGGTCACGCAGCTGAATTCGTGAGAATTCAGGGGACATTTGAATTCTCACGAATTCCGGAGCGGTAGATTCTGTTCTGCCGCTCGCCTTAATAATCTAATCGCAAGGGTTCACTGACGATGACTGGTTATACCGTCCACACCGGAGCAAGCAAGAAATTCGTTTCCGGCTGGGACCGCGTATTTTCGGGCAAGGCTGAAGAGACGGCCGGAAAAGAGTCCCGCAAAAAGACGCAGGATTCTTCTACCCAAAAAAAGAAGAAATAGTGCCAAGGCTATCTTAGTTTCGGTTCAAACCCCGGTTGGTACATTGTCAAGTCTTACGTGCTTCTCTGTTCGCCTGACCTGAACTTTTAATTCGCGCGTTTGCCGTTGACACTCACCTGAAGCGCCAGCGATTTCCCGAAGGCGTGCCGTGGAACGTTGCCTTGCGACAAAAAAGGGGCGCCGCAGAAAAGGCACTGAAGCGTCTGGCGGGCTGCATCGATCGCGGTCTCGAATGCGTGGCTGAGGAACTGCCTGTGATTCGCGGGCATGTGGAAGTCGTGCGTTCCATTGCCGC
>CANJQC010000156.1 GCA_947476295.1 Planctomycetaceae bacterium
GGTCGAGTGGCGATCGGCGAAATGGTTGGAGCCGGACTGGTCATCGGTGGCTGGCGGTATCTGCTGAAGGGGTGGCGACGATTTTCGTCCATGCTGATCTCGACCGGCATCGTTGTGATCTACCTCTCGACCTATTCAGCATTCGGTTTTTACCACCTGTTGCCTCAGCAACATGCGGGTATCTTTCTGGCAGTTCTAATTCTGGAATCCATGATTGCTGCAGTGTTCTGCCGATCTGCGGTGATCGGCATGGTTTCCGTCATCGGTGGACTGATGACGCCGCTGCTCATGCAGGCCGATCATGATACCTACTCATCGTTTTTCACTTATCTGGTAGTACTGAATCTCGGCGTTGTGATTGCCATATGTCTGCAGCGATGGAGAGCAGTCGGATCGGTTGCGTTTCTCGGAACACAGGTGCTGTTCTGGATGTGGTACGATTCTAACTACCATCCTGAGAAGTTTGCATGGGCACTCGGATTTCAAATGATGGTGTTTGCCCTGTATTCAGGGCAGAGTCTGGTGATGGCCCGATTTCATGATCGCCCTGCGGATTACGAAGAGCTGGGTCGCTTTGTGATCAATGGGATCCTCGGTTTTCTCGCGTTTCGAGTGCTGACTCTTGAGTCCTGGAGCCATTGGATCGGAACGGCTGCGCTGGTGGCTGCTACGCTGTATGCTCTTGCCGGAAGAGTGATTCTTGCCTGGCGTCCGAATGATCATCGGTTGTTCCTTACGTCGCTCGCGGTTTCAGTGGGATTCATTGCATGGGCAATTCCTGTGCAGGCTGATGCGCGCTGGATTGCTCTCGGCTGGGCCATGATGGGAATGGCTTTGTGGTTGTTTGGGCTAAGAGTTTCGTCGCGAGTCCTTCGGTTGATGGCTGCGGCTTTGGCGTGCTTTGCTGTTGGGCGACTGTTGATATTTGACTTGCCCCTCTATGTGCGTGATCCCTTTATCCCGGTCTTCAATCGCGTTGCGTTTCCTTCACTGACCGTGGCCGGACTCTTGTTAGCGTCGGTATGGAAGGCCGATCGGTATCTGCCACGACTTGGCAGCCGCGAGCGTTTTGTGATTGGCGTCGCCGCAGTCACTGGAACGACGCTGCTGTGGCTGCTGCTGTCGCTGGAGTGTCACGGATATTTTGTCTCAAGATCGATGCTGGGGGGCGATGTTGATCTTTGGCGATGGCGAGCCCAGCTGGCGCTCACCGTCTTCTGGACTCTGTTTGCGATTGCGTTGTTGTGTCTTGGATTCAGACTCGAACGGTCGCGCTTAAGATGGTTTGCAATGGTGCTGTTTGGAATCACAGTGCTGAAGCTGTTTGTGGTTGATATGGCAAACGTCCAGCAGATCTATCGCATTGTGGCCTTCTTCATTCTTGCCATCGTGCTGGGACTGGTGGCAAGAACTTATCAGCGTTTCAAGTAGTGGTGAACTTGTGTCATGAACAATCAATTTTCGTCGGGTTTGTCCCGAACGCGGGCTTTGCCCGCACTCCATAGTTGCCCGTCACTCCGTGGCGGGAAGGCTCGCGTCGGAGACACGAGCAACAATGATGCGCGCACGGTGTGCGCATAACACAGAGTAAGACTCTGACGCGAACAGTTTTTTGCCGGGGAAACAAAATGTTTGAATGCACACCGTTCCTGGAGAAAGTCGCAGCGACATTGTTGCTCGTCGTGTCGACGTTTCCTGTCCATGGTCAGGATGACGCTGCAATACCCGACACCGTTGCAGAGGGACAAGTTGCGTCTGACATGGCACCAGAAGATCAGACACTCTGGCCTTATTCAGCATCGATTGAGATTCCTGGTGCGGATTCAGCCTCTGCATCTGACGAGAAGATGCCTCAATTGGTGGATTTGTTTGCGTCTCCGAACGTGTTTGAGTACGCAAGACCTGATCTGTCGGATCTTCGAATCTACGATGTTGCCGACAACACTGTTCCGTATGCACTGCGAATACTCTCACCGAAATCCGTCCGTGATGTTGTGCCTGCGACCGAGTTCAATCGATCGGAGCCGGAAACCGGCATCCATGAATTGACACTCGAACTTCAGCAGGACGACGTTGAGCATAATGAAGTTCTTGTTGAAACTACCGGAGAGAATTTTCGCCGCTCCGTTGTGATTTCGGGGAGCGATGATGGGAAGGACTGGAAGCCTTTGATCTCCGGCCATGTCATTCAATTTACGTCCAGCGAACAGACATTGACGAATCAAAAGTTCCAGTATCCGAACAGTCGGCATCGGTATGTCAGAGTTCAGGTGACGCCGGATCCGCAGGCGGTCGAAGGCAACGACGAGTTCGCATTTCAGTCAGTCAGCGTCATTCGTCAACTTGACGTTCCCGGTCAGTCGGTCACAACAGCGGCTGTGGTGAGCCCTCGTGAACCCACGCGACACTACGGCTCGCCAGGTTCACGCTGGATTCTGGATTTTGGAGCGTCGGTCCCATGTGACCGTCTGGAAGTTGTTGTCGAGGATGAAGAGTTTGCTCGTGATGTCACGCTTGAGGCAGAATCTTTGAATGCCCTTGGACAGCCAGAATTCTCGCCGATGTACTTCAACGAAACTACCACATGGCAGCGTCGGCGAGAAGAACCGGTCGTGCCGATGGCGTTAACGTTCCCGGAGGTTCAGTCGCGAAGACTCAGGCTGACCATTGTCGATTATCGCAACAAACCGCTGACACTGGGTTCTGCGCGTGGAAGTGCAGCCGCGCGCCAGGTCGTTTTTGAACAGCCCGATGATTCGAAGCTGCCGTTGAAGCTGTATTTCGGAAATCAGGACGCAGAAACTGCCAACTACGATTTTGCCAGGAATTTGCCTGAGTCGCTGCCGGGCGTTCCGGTTCGAGCGTCGATAAATCTGGCAGAATCCAATCCGCTGTTTGTTCCGCCGCCGAAAGCCTTTACCGAACGCTTCCCTTGGCTGATTTATGTGGCACTCAGTTCCGTCAGCGTGGTTCTGGGCGTCGTTATCATCAACCTGTCAAGGGCCGCCATCGCAAGTCACGATGCGATACCCGATGTACCGGCGGGCTGATGCGGTATCGCTCGCCGAGGCAGATCTGGCTGTAATACTTTGGCGAAAGTTTGAGTTTTTGCATTTCCTGCTGGAAATTTGAGTCCCGATTGTCCCCCGCAGAGGGTAGAAGTCGTGTTGGCGGAAGGTGTTCGTCTGCGGCTTTTAAGGCAAGTGCTGAACTGCGACGCCAGTTGCAGGGGGCTTGTGTGTGAACTGGACTCAGTTACTTCAGATGTTCGAACCAACTCGGGATGGCTGGCCTTCCGCCGCCTCGTGTCGGGTTGTTGATGCGCTGAAGTTGCTGTTTGCTGCACAGTCTAATTCGCGCAGACCGAAGGCTGAGGCGTGCGGTCAGGCCGAGAGACTGGAAGTTCGCCAGGTGCTGAGCGTAGCGAACCCGGCGGCGGTGATGAATGCGGCGGTGAGCGAACCAGAGCCTCAGGCGTCTGGTTTCGACGTGCCAACGCCGGAGCCGATAACGGCTGTGCGAACCGTTGGCGAGGCGGATCCTGTTGCGGTTGAACAGGACAGTTCCGAGTCGCTGCAGAACGATAGGGCAGAATCTGATTCGATTTGGAATCTGGCGGGCCTTTCAGAGGCAGACCGCAGTTCATTCCTCGCCGTGAACACTTCAGGAAATCTCCTGAAATCCTCTGTTGCTGCTCCGACGACGCCATTGAAGATCGCCGTCAATACATCAACGCCCAACGATCCTCTGACTTCAGTCATTGATGAAGCGTTTCATGACAGCGGCGCTATTCTTGACAGTTTATTGCCTTCATCCGTCATCGACGAATCTGTCGCCTCCGCTTCGACCGTGCAGTCGGTCCCGGAAGGACTGACGCCATCGCCGAACAATCCGATTCCGCTGCTCGCCGTGCCTGGAGTTCAAAACACCGCACGCAATTTGCAAGTGACAGTCCCTGAACTCGCGATCCCGGCTGCTCCAAATGCGGCACCGGTTTCAATCATCGCAACATTGCCGCCAGCGTGCAGTTGGGATTTGGGGACGTCGTCAACGTCTGAATTTGCGGCTCGACCGCAGCAAACGGCAGCCGTCACGTCACGGCAATCACTTTCAGATTCTGGGCAAGTTCCACAGAGCGTCGGCCGTCGGTCGATTGTCTCTAACGACGGTGCCGCGAATCATGGTTGGCTGGCGGGGCTTAGCGAACTCAACTGGTTCGCCACTGACTACGAACCATCGCCATCGCCGATCTCCACTTCACCCATTGGTGCAGATACGCTTCCGGTCGCTGTGCCGCTTGCAGATTACAGCGTTGCTCCACAACGATCGCCGCAGAATTTGACCGTCACGGCTCAGACGAAAGCCAGGCAACTCCGCGAAGGACAGCGACTGAATTCCGCTTCGGCGAGGCTGGCTGACGTTGATGAAATAGACGATTCGTCCCTTGATCTGATCGACACCGAGGACGTTCCGCGAGCACTGAAATATGTGGTCCTCCCGCGCGGACCGCCTCGAAGACAACCGCACACAGTGCTGCGAATCATGGATTCGGACGCTGGGGCGATTGTCCTGCAGCGGCTGAGATACAGCATTGCCCCGAGAGGACCGTCAACGGTGACTGTTGAGATGCAGTCACCTGAAGAACGTTCTTTTTCGGGGCCGAGAGTGAGCCCTCAAGAAAGTCTTTCCATGCGACTCGTCTGCTGATGGAATCGGCGATTTGTCATTGGATTGGAGATGTTTCACAGGGTGAAGCTTGGCTCCCAGATTTATTTTGGAGCCGTTGCATGTCTCAGAAGTCCGAGGACTCCCGGATTCGGAGTCTGGTTCAACATCATTATCAGCGAAACAGGCATCTTTCGGTTCTGCATGATCCGGAAGACCTGTTTCAGGACGCATGGATCGATTTGAAGCAAACGCAGGCCGAAGGCGCCGTTGATGAAAAGGACTCAATCGGTTCTGATCATCATGTGCGTCAGGCAGTGGGACGAGCAGCCGAACGAGCTTTCGGGAAGCTGCGAAAACGCTGTCAGCGCGGATCTGCATTCGTGGTGCCGCTGGGCTTTGAACCAGCGGATTGTGTTCCAGACAGTGGACTTGTCATGGATCTGAAACAGCAGATTGAATCATTGCCCGCTGAAGAGCGACTGGTGATTGAGATGCTGCGATCAGGTTATGAAGGGTCCGAGATCGCCGAACAACTGAATCTGTCGCCTCAGGCTGTGACGCGACGGAAACAGAAAGCACTCGAAAAACTGCGACAAACTCTGGGTGATCAACCATGAACAGTGAAAAACCAGAACCGTGCCTTTCGAATGATCCGACGGTGTGCTGTGAGCAGGTGCATTTAGACCTGCTTCAGCACTGGCCGGAAGCGCCGCTCGATTCAATGTCGGCGGCCTTTCTGGACCATCTCTGCCAATGCCGTGTATGTCTTCGAAAGTGGATTGCTCTCGAAGCCGCCGCGGCTCTGGCCACGCTCGAGTCCGGCTGTCCGTTAAAATACCTGTGACAATTTACGAGCCGCCTGCAACGTCCTTGAACATCCGTTCTCCAATGATCTCGTTTTCAGCCGTACGCTATGCGACGCATCCTGCTGCATGATCGAGGCCTTAATATCATTCCGCGCAGCCCCTAGCCCTGGTTTTTCCGCAGGGTCGCTGCTTCTCCTCTTAAAACAGGCCTAGGCCGGAAACATTTCCCGAAAGACCGGCGAAGTTGCAATTCTGCCGATCTCAATCTTGCGGAGATAACACGAAACAGACACAATCTTCATTGACTCTTAACAAAGGCGGCACGGTGGCCGTCTGATTTACTTCGAATCTGGTCGATGCATGTGCTGCGTTCGCCATGTTCCTCACGTCTTCAGCAGACCAAAGAAATGGTCGACCTGTACTTGAGTCTTGGAGTTATGCTTACCCTGTGTGGCTTGGCGTCTTTTGCCGGTGCAGGGCTTCAAAAGCGCGCGGCACGTGCGACGGTCGTGTGTGCAGAAGTTCTGGTTTGTCTCGCTGCGGTTGCTTACCTGCACTGGCTATGGGACCGACCGAGTCTCAGTCGCCTGCTGCCATTTTCCAGCACCATCATTCTTGGTAACTGGCTGCCGATTGTCGGATCGTTCTTTCTCGGTGTCTGCCTAAAGACAGAACGCATCACGTTGTTGCGACGAATCGTGCTGGCCATCGTCATGGTCGCTATCTCCGGGTACTCGCTGGCCAAACCAATGCTGGGAAGACCCCCGGCCTGCGTGCCGGTCATGTATGATCGCACTTTCGATTTCCAAACAACCGACAATACCTGTTCAGCTGCCTGTGCCGCAAGCCTGCTCAGGCTGCACGGTGTTTCTGCAAGCGAAAAAGAACTTGCCAGACTTTGTCTTACGCGGCGTGGCACGCATTGGCTGGGCGTTTATCGAGGACTCAAGTTGAAGACGGAGGGCACAAAATGGGATGTCGTGGCGGAAGAAGTTAGTCCGGAGGATCTGCTCAGCGGCAAACTCGGCCATGGAATTCTGGCATTGTCGTTTCATGTGGCGGAATCCGGAATTACGGGTGATCTCGCATGGGTGTTTGAATCCGATGTGGGGCATTCGGTGCTGGTCCTGAAATCACATTCACCGGCGTCACTGGACGTGTTCGATCCGGCACCGGACTATGGCTTTGAGACGTGGAACGAAGATGTCCTAGCGAACGTACGACAGGGTATCCTACTTCGACTGGTGCAGCGCGATGGCAGTCAGACAACTGTGCAGTTTGATCTGAATGCGCTCAAACAGGACAGCATCGCGTATCCGCTGATCGTCCGCCGTTAAGATCCGTACCGTAGCTGGTGATGATAGACTCCGCGTAGACTGAGTTGAGATACTTGACTCAGGCGTCGCCTCTTGAAGTAAGCATGACACGATCACAACAAGAACTCGATCGCGTTGCCTCGCAGCTTTTCCAGGCATTGGAACAAACGGGCGATGTGCTGGTACTTGCCGAAAGCTGCACAGCCGGATTGATTGCAGCAACACTCGCGCGTGTTCCCGGCATGTCCAGACGACTTGCCGGATCGTTTGTCGTCTATCAGATCGACAGCAAAGTCGCGTGGCTGGGAGTTTCCGCCGAGACGATTCAACAGTACGACGTCGTGAGTCGTGAAGTCGCCGAATCAATGGCCGGACAGGCCCTCAACCGAACTCCGCACGCCACGATTGCAATGTCCATCACTGGCCATCTCGGCCCCGACGCACCGGTCGTACTGGACGGCATCGCCTGGGTGGCCATAGCCCGGCGCAGTATTGAGGCAGTTACAGCGCGGCTGCAGTTGAACCCCGACTCTGTGTCAACCACCAGCACTACTGATAATCTCTACCGTATCCGCCATGCTCGCCAAACGGATGCTGTTCTTCAGGCTCTGAGCAGGCTGTTGGAGGAGATCGTTTAGGCTGGAACCTGGTGGGGGCATGCTTTCAACTGGATTGTACTCTCCATCGCAAGCTGGAAGCTTATGCCACCTAGGCAAAGCCCAAATGTACCTTCACGCTGGCGGATGCAGCGCGCCGGAACCATTCCATTTAACGGCGGAACTGGGCACTTCTTGACGTACAAACAGGGAAAACAGTTGTTCAGGTTTAAAAAAAGCGATACGCTGCGGCGTCAATGGACCAACGGATCAGTTGCGGAATCACAGCCTTGGCAGCAGAAAAAAACAATCAGAAGTCGTCCGATCCAAGTCGCGTTCAGCGTCTGGGCGATTTTGAGCTGAAGAAAAAACTCGGCAAAGGTGGAATGGGCGAAGTCTTTCTGGCTCGCCAGATCAGTCTCGACCGATTGGTTGCGCTCAAGACGTTGTCTAAAGACCTGGCAAAGAAAGGTGACTTTGTTGCTCGGTTTGAGCGTGAAGCGAAGTCGATGGCGAAAATTGACCATCCGAACGTCGTGAAGATTTATGCCGTCGATTCGTTCAAGGGAATTCATTTCGCTGCGATCGAATACATCGACGGTCAGAGCATTCAGAAGTGGCTCGACCAACTGGGACGATTTAGTGTTGCCGATGCTGTCTACGTCGCCATCGTCAGTGCGGAAGCGCTGAGGCACGCGCATTCAAAGAACATGGTGCATCGCGACATCAAGCCGGACAATATTCTGGTCACAATGAAGGGGGTCGTTAAGGTTGCCGACTTCGGACTGGCTAAGGCAATGGACGAAGAGGTGTCGATGACTCAAAGCGGCACTGGACTTGGCACGCCGCTGTACATGGCCCCTGAACAGGCACGAAACGCTAAGCATGTCGATGAGCGGGTTGACATCTATGCACTCGGTGCAACGCTCTATCATCTGCTCACGGGTAAGTTGCCCTTCATGGGCAACACTGCGCTGGAGTTGATCATTGCTAAAGAAAAAGGAACGTACCCGACCGCGCGAAGCCATCGTTCTGAGATTCCGGAACGGCTGGATCTGATCATCGACAAGATGATGGCAAAAGATCCAAATCACCGATACAAAAGTTGTGACGAAGTCCTGCGTGATCTTGTTGCGCTTGGTATCCATGGAGACGCATTAAGTTTCATTGATGGTGCGGAACCAGTCGGGCGCGGTGGCGCGGCAATACCATCAGCTCCGGGAGGATCGCAGGGATTACGCAAGTCAATGGCCGCGACGCAATTGCCAGGAGCCTCCACGCTGGGATCAATGACCGATGCCGCCATGGGATCGACTCGTATCTGGTACGTTCAGTTCGACGACGAACGAGGCAAAACGGTTGTTGAAAAACACTCAACCGGTCGTCTGTTGAAGATGCTGGCAAGTGGAAAAATCACAGCCAAAGCGCGAGCCAAAGTCTCCCCTGACGGCACATACTACCCACTCGCCCAGTTCCCGGAATTCGCCCAAGCGGTCGAAAATTCATTGGCAAGAAAGTCGGTTGCTATTCGCAAGGAAGACATGCAGAGCCTGTATAAAAAGGTAGATAAGGCTCAAAGAATGTTTTACATCAAGCGGAAGATCAAGGACCTGTTCCGCAATGCAATCAGCATGGTCGGTCTGCTGATCCTGCTCGCGTCGATGGGATTGCTGATTTTCTTGATAGTTCAGTTTGGGAAGAGTTTTCCGGAAAAAATGGCCGACATGATCGGTTTCGGTGACGAATCCGGTGAGAAGGAACCCGAGACCGAAGACGGCGTGGTTCCGAGTGAAAATCTTCCCGTCGGAGCGGCAGCACCAAAACAGTGATTCGTTCGTTGGAGTACAGGCTTTAGTCTGCCGCCTCCGATGTGTTCGTCGCAGGATCAAAATTAAGAGCTTACTGAAACCCGGCTGACACACACTCTCCCATGCCTCGGCTTAACTTTACAGGTCGGCGACGAATCTCGAGAAATCATGTCACGATCAGTGTCACGGGAATCGGCGGTATTGAGACGTTCAGTGGGGAACTTGAACTTGGAAGCTACGGCTTCCCTGACTCGGCTGCCGTGATCATCGAAGCGTTTCGACAACTGGAACTAGTCCGCTTTGACTTTGGTACGGTCGGCAATGTCGCACCACCAGCCATTTGTCGCCTCTCCGAATTCGGCACGCTCGCCGGACTGCGGTTTCGTATTAAGGTCGTATCCACCGAAGAGCCGCGCGGACGACTTCTGGCGGTTGGCGATCGCATCACGCCGCGCCACGCGGAACAGCAATTGTTGAGTCGCGTCCCTTTGTTGGCGGTGCGAGCCCAAGATCTGGGGCGAGAAGTTTGGCGGCTGGATTTTTCGATTGAACCGTTGTTGTTGGTGAATCCTCGTGTGGTCCCCAAAAAGCAACTTGTGCAATCCGTGGAATTTCAATCACTGATTCTGCCTGAAATCCTTCGCAGTATCTTGAATCGGATTCTGTTGGTGGAACGGATTCGCGTGCCGGACGATTCGGATGACTGGACGTCGCGGTGGTTGAAGTTTGCCGAATCAATGCCTGGCGTGGGGTCTGTGCCGGATGTGGCTGATCCGGAAAGTGACCTCGACTGGATTGACGCAGCCATCAGTTCCTTCTGTCGCTGGCGCGGTGTGGATAAGCAATTCTCCGGTTTCTGGATCGCAAAAAGCCTGCCGGAAGAACGTATCTGAAGAGAATGTTTACGGAGTTCTCAGAGAGCGGATCATTCCAGACGCTTTGTGCAGAGTTTCTCTGTATTCGTCGAGAGGATCGGAGTCGGCGACGATGCCGCCGCCGACGGGGAAGTGGACCCAGCCGTCTTTGAGCGTGAATGTGCGGATCAGGATGCTGCTGTCGAAGTCGCCGCAGGGGCCAAGGAAAAATAAGCTGCCGCAGTAAGCTCCACGTAAAATTGGCTCCAGTTCGGCGATAATTTCCATCGCGCGGATTTTGGGGGCACCGGTAATGGAGCCTCCGGGGAAACAGCCGACCATCAGGTCCCAGACATCGCAGTCGTCTCGAAGTTTTCCAACAACGGTTGAGACAAGATGCAGGACCGTTTCAAAGCGTTCGACTTCGCAGAGTCCCGTGACGCGAACTGTCCCAGGCTGACATGTGCGGGAAATATCGTTCCGCAGCAGATCAACGATCATGACGTTTTCCGCGCGGTCTTTTTCGCTCGTCGAAAGTTCATCACTGGCGTACAGGTCAGCAATCGGTGAGCGAGGACGGCGACGCGTACCTTTGATCGGACGAGTCTCCACTTGCCTCAAGCGATCGACTTTCAGAAATCGTTCCGGCGACGCGCTGACAATTGAAAACTCGTCGGTCCGGAGCAGGCCGCAGAATGGGGCAGGATTGTTGGATCGGACGCTGGCGTAAAGTTCGGTTGCCGTTCCTGACCACGGTGACATGAGTCGCTGCGACAGGTTGGCCTGAAAGATGTCACCGGCTCTGATGTATTCGATGACTCTCCCAACGGTGGATGTGTACTGATCGCGAGTGAAATCCGAATAAATCTCAGAGATTGGTTCAATCCGATGACGCAGCGGCGAGATTGCTGTGGCCGGTGAGTTCGACACAACGGCTTGGGTTGACGTTGGATCGTGTTCAATGCTGCGCTGCAATCGTTCGTCTATCCATGCGATTCGGTCGCGGAGCCGAGTTGCAGGCTGCGGCGTTGTCAAATCCTGTGATTGAGTGGCCTGAAGTTGCAGTGCGTAGCGGCGAACGGTGCCTTCGATATGATCCCAGACGATGGCCCAGTCAAAGAGTCCCGCCAGCAGTGCGGGTATTTTGAAATCGTCGATGGCGGGACATGGGATTTTTTCGAAGGCCTGTCCGAGTTCATACGACATCAAGCCCGCGATTCCGCCATAGAATGATGGCAGCGCGTCACAATCCTCCTCCGATAATGCAGGAAGACGCTTCTGCCACATTCGAAGTTTTTCGAACGGATTCGTTCCGAAGGCAGCTTTGTCGAGCTGGGTGACCGCGACGGGATCGGCGGTCAATATTGTGTACCGCGCGTCCCGTTCCCTATGTCGAGCGGCGCTGTCAAAGAGCAACACAAAGCGTTGATCCTCAAACGCCGCTAATGTACGCAGGACATCAAGAGTAGAGACGAGATTTAAGATATCTACGGAAGAGGCCATGATTTCATTGATTCTTACAATCGCCGAAAGTGTTGTGTTTCGGCAGGAATCGACGAGTCTGCTGAATCCGCCTCAGAAAGTCTACTGATGCGAATCGTAGCGAAAACGTCTGAAGATACAGGGGGGAAGGAATCTTCGTCGCAGATTTTGCGAGTCTGGAGTTCTGAGGCGATCTGGTCGTTGCTTGAGGGATTTTATGCGGATAGCATTGAGGTCTTTGTCAGAATGCCGACGTTTCGATAAAACACATCGAGTTTCTGCCTGCATCGTTCCGGTGCCGCGTTCTGAAAGGTCGTCTCATGCCGACTGCTGAAAAAACCAGTTCCCGCGCGGCGCGTGCGGTGCGTTCACCACACATCAAACTCACTAAGTATGACGTCGCCGTTTCGGCTCTGTCGACCTCCGCACTGTGCGCCGTCCTGACGTTGATCGTGATGGTTTTCATTTGGTTGTCGAACCTGCTTCCGACGCCGCAGAAGAAACAAGTGATCATGTTGCCTCCGGGTGACGGTGGCTATGAAGACGGCGATCCGAATGCAACCCCGAACGTGGAATCTCCGGAAGATGCCTCCTTCGATCCATCGCTCGCCAATGAAGAGACAGACGTCACGGAACTTGAACAAGTCACTGAACAGGTCGTGGAGTACGCCGAAAACGCAGCGGCAATTGTGGCACCAAACGAATTTACCGGTTCAAAGAATACCGGAAGCCTAGGCAGTGCCGAAGGGACGGGAGGGCGTCCCTTGGGAAGCGGAGGTCCGGGGCGCGGCGGCGCGAAACGAGAGCAGCGTTGGATTGTAGAATTCGCGGACAAGGGCGATCTGGAAAGTTACGCGGCGCAGCTGGACTTCTTTGGCATCGAACTGGGCGCCATGTTTCAGGCGGATGGTCGCCTAGTGTACTTGAGCAACATGAGTGCAGAAAAACCGGCGACGCGAGAAATCAAGGAAGGTGCGGCAGGCAGGGAGCAGCGATTGTTCATGAACTGGGCGGAGGGCAGTGAAGAACGCCGTCAGGCTGACGTGGAGCTGTTCCAGAAGGCTGGCATTGATGCCACCGCTGCAGGGATTTTGCACTTTTACACATCAGAAACCGAAACACTGATGGCCACGATTGAACAGGAATTCGGGGGCCACACGGCCGTTGAAATCCGAAAGACATTCTATCGGGTTCGCAAGGCCGGAAACGCCTATGAGTTTTTTGTTCACAAGCAATTGTTAAAGTAGTGCGGCACTCGGGTGCTGTGAGTGTTTTTATCTTATCTGTGGCTCCTAATACGTCTTGTCGGAACGTCCCATGAACTGGTTACAGAACGGTGCTGGCTTTGTATTCATGCTGGCTCAGGATAAAAAAGTCGAAGCGTCGTTTATGATGAAGGTGGTGGAAAACTCCATCTGGGTGGGTATCGCCGCTTGCGCCGCGCTGGGCGCGTTTTGCGGCTATATGCTGTTTCGCAGAATCAAACAAAAATCGTTTCCGGGTGTGGAAGCTGAGCAGGCATTTCTTAACGACTTCGGTGAATGCCTCGACCACAATGACTTTGACGGAGCGTTGGCACTGTGTGACACTCCGGCATTGTGGAATCGCGCTTTACCCCAACTGGCGACGCTTGCCGTGCAACAGCGTGACCGACCGATAGGAAAAATTCGTCAGATGCTGATGGAGCGATTTGAACGCGACATTATGACAGGTCTGGATCGGCTCAACAGTTGGGTTTCCACGAGTATCAAGACGGCCCCGCAACTGGGACTGCTCGGTACAGTTCTCGGAATGATCAATGCGTTTTCCAAAATCGCAGGTGCTTCGAATTCGGGCGTTGAACCAAAGGAACTGGCGCAAGACATCAGCTTCGCCCTGTGGACAACGGCTGCCGGAATGGCGATTTCGATTCCGCTGATCGTTCTCAA
>CANJQC010000157.1 GCA_947476295.1 Planctomycetaceae bacterium
CGCGCACTGGTCCGGAAATCCGAACGCGTTGCATTTCCAAGCCCACTGACCACCAACAAATCCTGCTGGAAAAACTCCGCCTCAAACTGCCCTCAAAAATAATCCAGAAGAAAATGTAGTGAGAAAAAACACCCTCAAACCGATGAAAACATTGTCTTTTTTCATCGAACTGGGGAAGTCGGGTTAGTCGCCATCGCGCAGGTGATGAGAGCCCGGGGCATCGAACCTCCCAAAGCAACGCCTGCCAGTAATAAGCCGAATTACTGATGGTGATTTCTGGTCGATGAATGAAACCGGCGCGAATCCTGAATCCTAGGACACTGATTCTCTTAAAGGACGATTTGCACGCGGAAGACATCTTCGACAGCTGCCGCGAAGTATTCGGCAGGGGTAACGACTTCTGAAAGAAGATTGTCTGGTTTACCAAGTCCCCTCTCAGCCAACTGCCACAGCGAAGTACCTCTGCTCTTTCTTCAGCTACTTCTGGACCGATTTCGAAGGTGGAAGCCACTTCTGCAGCCATTCAAATCCAGCCTGATTGTCCACTTTGTGCGGGCCGTCATGGAACCGGGTTTCCACCGCTTCGGAGTTGCCAGCCAATGCCCAAGACCGCTGGACTTCGGTGAACATGCTGTCGTATTCGGCCGAGGGCATCACTCCTGTATTCCATTTCAGATCGAGGTGTTTTTCGTCTGCGTCAGGACAGAATGCTGCGTCCTGCCGACCGTGCTGAAACTGGACGGGCCTGGGAGCCATCAAAGCCGCCCAGTCACATTGCTCCACGACACCGCGCAACTGATTATGAATACCACAATCGCAATGCGGAGGGATGCGGAATCTGTGTTCATAGTGATGCCATGTACTGAGGACGCATCCGACGATGCCCGCCCGAGCCCGTTCGTCCAGAGCAAGCACATTCATTGCCAAGTGAGCTCCGGTCGATAGTCCGCAGACGCCGACTCGGCTCATGTCCACCTCCGGAAGCGTGGCAGCATAGTCAAGGGCCACGATGGCATCCCATGTCCATTCACCCTGGAGCGTCCAGTCTGCATGCTGGAGCGTATGGTTCATGGTCGCTGGCTGAAGAACGGCCCAGCCACGCTCGGCAAAATACGCCATGAAGTCGTCGTTGTGGCCCACATGATAAGCGCCCTCATCGGCCTTGCCCCAGTCGGCTTCGTGGCCGTGTAGAGCCAACAGCAATGGAACGCTCGTACCCGGATCGATCGACTTTGGCAACGACAGCAGCAGCACGTTTGTGCGGTCCGCCAGCGTTCGATATTCAACTCGCTGCAACGCAAATTTTGGATGATCCTTCGTTTCAATGACCCGTGGTTCAAGCGGCACGCGCTTCGGCAATTCACTTCCCATCAGTGTTCGAGTCAGCTTCAGGCGAAGTTCGTCCTGCCATGCCCGGAATTCCCTGGCATCGTCCGGAGGTCGTGATGAGCGATTTTCAAAAGTGTGGCGAAACTGCGCCAACTCCTCATCGCTTGTTTCTATCGGTGCAGCAGGCGGGAGTATGGTCCGCAATCTCACGATCACTTCACCCGGAGCCTTTGCCGACAACTCAAGGCCGTAGTGACTGTATTCGATCGTGCCGTCCCACCCCGGTCGAAGCGTCGCTGTTCCACCGCTGACTTCTTCGACAAGCAGAGGATTTGCTGACTTCAACACCAATCTAGCGTCACCCTTGGCCGAGACCTGAAATGTCAAGACACCCTCTTCAAACGCCTTTAATTTCCAGTCTGCCAAACGGCTAGCCGGGTGCAGAGGAGCGGGCGTTACCTCTTCAAAGGCTGCGGCGTTGCTGGTTTGGAATACAAAGTCGAGTGCGGCTTTGACCCAGCGCAGACCAGCCGCAAGAGTCTTACTGTCTTTAATGTTGCAGTGGCAGCACTCCAGAGCGCGGATCACGGCGACTTGATCGTTGAAAGCGACTCCCAGCCTTCCAGCGTGATTCACTGACGAAGGAATTCCGATTGTGGAACCGTGGTATCCCTTTCCTTCATGCTGAGGATTCTCATCGCCATCGACGCTGTCGTAAGAAACGAGCACCTTGGGGACCTCACCGTCCGACGAAGACCATTCGGGCATTGACAACTTGCAACCGTCATCGACGAGAGCCAATGTCTGCCCCTTGCCGAACGAGAGTCGATCCCGATAGGCCTCCCACGCATCGGTCACCCGTGCGTGGGCAAACGCTGGCGGATCCGCAGGATCGCCAGCCACTGCGGCTTGAGTTGCGATCAGGATCGTGGCAAAAACCACGCTCAATAGCCTCATAACTACGCCTACTTTTCAAGACATGTTGCAGATCAGTCAAATTTTGGGTGCGATGGCGGAACGATCGAATGTAGGATAAATATTCATGTCCGTCGCACGGCCATGAAACACGGTCGAAGCGATGGTTATTGTACCGTGACAGCCGCTCGACAATGCAACGGTGTTTGGTCAATATCTCGGACATGAATGTCCAAACTACAGGAATCTCAGCCTTGGACCGAGCTGCAATAACGCGGCTCGTCTCTCGTCTGCCTGTCATTTGTGATTCTGTCAAACATCCAGTCAGCAGGTTTCAGCGACGCGACGCTGCAGATCCTGAAGTTCAATCATCGGAGCCGATGTGTGCTGCACCATGGCGTCCAGTGATGGCGGATCTTTGAACGCCGACCCGGTGATCAGGCAGACGATGTTGGCCGCTGGATCTAGATATCCTTCGTTCGCTGCCTGTAACGCACCCGCGACGGCGGTAGAGCCTGCTGGTTCCGCAAAGATGCCTTCTTCGCGCGCCAGACGCGATTGAGTTTCCCAGACAAAGTGATCCTCGACCAGATGTCCGGTCCCGCCGTTTCGCCGACAGGCGGCGATCACTTCATTTCCATCAATGATCTGCGGCACCTGCAGACCACTGATCCGGCTGGTACATTGGACCGTTTGCGCAACATTCAGTCCGGCACGCAGCGGACCAGCAATTGTATTATTCCCTTCCGGTTGCACGCATTCGACGCATGGCAATGTCGGCAATTGACCGGCATCGTGAAGCTGCTCGAAGCCGAGTGACACCGCCAGCGTCAGCCCACCGCCGCCTGCCATACAAAAGACGTGATCCCACGCCCCGCGATCGATGGCTGTCGCTTGCTCAGCGAGTTCATGACTGAGGCTTTTCACGCCACTCATCCCAACCGGGCTGTAGGCGAACGCGCTGATCTGCATCTGAGCCTGCGGCCTCGCACTTAACATTTTCAGGCACTCGACGACCTGTTCCGACAACCGGCTGTCAATCCCGAATCCGCGGACGCGAAACAGCCGGGCACCGTAAGCCAGCATCTGCTTCAGTTTCCCCTCGGGTGCTCCCTCGACAATGGCGATCTCGCAGCTGATTCCCGCCAGAGCGCAATACGCGGCAAGCGCCGCGCCGGTATTTCCGCTCGACGTGGCGATGCACTCCGTCTTGCCGCATGCGACCATGTCTGAGATGGCGGCGCAGGCGAAGCGATCCTTGTACGAGCCGCTCGGGTTCGTCAGTTCCAGTTTAAAATACAGGTTCTTCAGGCCAACCGATGGTCCCAGACGGCGAGATCTGACGAGGGGCGTGTTTCCTTCGCCGAGCGTCATGCGGGCTGATGCCGGAATCGGATCAAGCCATCTTGAGAATCGCCAGATGCCTGAATTCATGGAAGTCGTATTCATCTTTGCCGCTTTATCATAGTTTGCCCGGCAGATTCTCGCGACCGACCGGAGAGACGGGTGAAGCTGGCCTCGGTTTGGCTGGCAACAGCAAGACGGCCAGAAGGATGCCGCTCAGAATCAACAGACCACACACCAGGAAGCTGAGGCGAAAACCGAGGGACGTGCTATTCATTCCGAAGGCAGTCCACCCTGCCTGCTTCACTCCGTCCACGATGGCTCCATAGAGGTATCCCGCCGGTGCGGCTGGCACCATCAGCATCGTGACGAATGCCATGTTGCGCCGCAACTGATCTCGCCGTGAGGCGCATACGATGTAGTTTGGCGCGTAGACTCCCACCAATTCTCCCGCTCCGTGGAGCCCCGACGCGACCAGGTACCACGGCCCCGTAACAAAAATCGCCCAGACCTGAGCGGCCAGAAAAATCGACGAGGTCGCGAGTATGCCGACTTTCGGATTCGTGCGAGTCAGCACCCACCCAAGCATCGCACCGGCGACCACCTTGAAGCTGAAGCGGAGCATATTCTGTATTCCAGCCCAATCCAGCGGAAGATCGCCCACAGCTTCCGTGGTATAGAGGTTCATGTTCGACGGAATAACATTTCCCGCGTAGATCAGAATCGTGACGATCGTCGCGATTAACAGTACGCGGTGCTGAAGGATCGACCGGAAATGGTAGATAAACGCCAGCGCCGCACCGAAGGCACAAAAGCCTCCCGCCGCGCGAAGCTCGTTCCCCGTGAGCAACGATGCGGACGATAGCGCCTCGGTCGAGGCCTTGTCGGGAACAGAGGAGAAGTGCATCAGCGCGACCGCCGCGAACATCAGCGGCAAACCGATCAACAAGCCAATCACCGAGGAAATCGGTTCCCGCGACTGTTCGTGCTCGACGGGAGCGATCACGAAGAACTGAGAGAAGACTGCCACCAATCCCATCACCGGCGCACCAGCCGCAAACAGAATGATGAAGTTCGTCGGATACTCGAGGCCAGTGAACTTCCATCCGAACAGGTTACCCCCCATCAGTGCCGTCTGGCCGAACGAACCGACAACCGCCAACAACGGTGCGGCTCCAAAGGCCATGCTGAGTGCCAAGCCGCGGCGAGACTCGTCCGACCCACGTACCATCGCTTCCCACAACAGTGCGATGGCTGCTGGCATCACGGCACCCGAAACGCCGCCCTGCAGGACGATCATGGCCAACTTGAACTGATTGGAGACAGGCAGCGCCAGAGTGACTGCCAGCGAGGCCAGCATCAGAGCCGACGCTCCGTAGAACAGGCTAAGATTCCGTTTCAGAGATGACACACGCGGCGACAACCACGCGAACAGCGCCGGCATTGCGGTCATCGCAAAAAAGAGCGTCCCTGGCAGATTTGAAGTTCGCGCGTTGGCTCCGAGGCTATCGCATAATGAAGCCTGAGTGATGCCGACGTAAAGGACGGGAGCGGCCAGATACTGCATCCCCGTGCAGACCGCAAACAGAATCAGATTCCGGCGCTGCTGTGGCCACGAGAGCGCACAGGTCGCTGGAGATTCGTTCTTCAGTAATCTGCTCATCAAGTTCCTCTTATACTCCGAGCGGCCAGCAATGAGTCTGGCGAGCGGAGTGGCGTGAGCCCTCCGGTACCTCGTTTTTGTACCGGCAAGCTGACGCATGCCGCTCGCCAATTTTCTTAATCATGACCGCGAGGAGTATGCAATGGCAATGAAACGGCCTCACCGGTCTTCGCAGAGATCAGGCAGGCTTCGCAGATCTCAACCGCTGCCCGCCCTTCGGCGCCCCCGATGCACGGCGGACGTTGCTCTCGAACGCTGTCGATGAATTCCTGAATCACACCAATGTGCGGATACAGGCGGATCGGCGACTTTGGTTCCTTCAGGTAATCAAACCGCTCAGGTGTGTAGATACGTTCCCACTTGTCTCCTTTGCCGACATCGAGGTACTCAAAATTTTCGAGATCAATCATGGCATCGCGGCCGAAGACCTGGAAACGAACCTCACTGCTGGGCAGACTTGGATTCGGGAGTTCTCCCGTGATCCACATCTGCGCCATGATATTGTCCTCGAACACAATCTGTGCCATGACCGAAAGCGGTGGGCCGGGGATGTCACTATAGGTCGTCGCCTGAGCAAACACTTTGACGGCATTGCGACCGGTCAGCCAGCGGAGAAAGTCGGTGTTGTGCGATGCCATGCCCATGAACAGGCCACCACCTCGAGGATCGGCCATCCATGATCGCTCTTCAAAGAGTTGCCTGGCCAGCGGTAATGGAAACGCGGAGACAGTGCGCAGCATCTGCAGTGGTCCGAGTGTTCCGTCGTCAATCAGTTCCTTTGCTTTCCGCGTGATCTTTCGAAATCGCTCCGTCTTCACAACGGCAAGGTTGACCTTTGCGGCGGCACACGCGGAAATCATCTGATCGCATTCCGCAACTGTGGGAGCCATCGGCTTTTCGGCCAAGACGTGTTTTCCTGCGGCCGCCGCCTTTATGGTCAGATCCAGACGGTCCAGATCCGGAGTCGCCAGCACCACGGCATGGACGTCGTCCCGCGCGAGCAGTGCATCGACTGAAGTGTCCGCTGGCACACCGTAGTCTGTCGCCAATTGCTCTGCGCGGCGTCCTCCGCTGATGGCGACCAATCGGCAGCCATGCACATGCTTCGCCAAGACCTCACTGTAGGTCAGCCCCATAAAGCCGCTGCCAATAATTCCGACACCGATCGTCTCCATGAGGACTCCTGGATATTTGTGTGGTCCGGCAACTGTGCCAGACGGATGATACCGCAACGCTGGCAGTGTCGATGTTTGAGATCGATACCAGCACACACAATAGCGATCTTCGCACTCGGAATGTAGCGTGGCCCGAAATCACGCGGCGTCTTTGCGAAACGGAATAATCATGCGAAGATCCGCGTCGGTGGTTGCGGAATCGCTATTGATCAGTCTCAGCATCAGTTCGGCAGTGCGTTCGGTCGCACCGGTGGTTGTCGCATATCCGGCGAGTCGGCTCAGGGTCTCTTTCTGAGCTGCAATAACTTCCGGATTCGAAACCCATTCTGTCAGCAGGCTTGTGATCCTGCAGATGTCGGGTTCGGGGTCTCCGTTGGAAATGAACTCCGGCATCACCTCTTGGTCAGCAATCAGGTTCGGCAGTGTAATGAATCGGCAGTTCATTAGAAATCGAGACACAAAGCGACCGATCGTTGGGACACGGTAAAGTACGATCCCAGGTGTTTGGCGTGCAAGCAGTTCCAGGCTGATTGAACCGCTAACCATCAGGCAGCAATCGCCTGATTCAATCACTTCCGACGTGCTGTTGATCAAGTACTCCAGCGGAGCAGACACATTTGCCGCGATTTGCATTTCGCGACAGCGAGCAAGTTGTTGAGGATGATAATTACCCACGATCCATCGCACCGTGGGAACGTTTCGAGACACACGTTTGATGATCTGCAGCATCACCGGCCAGTTCTTTTCGATCTCATGATTTCTGGAACCCGGCAGGACGGCCACTGTGCAGCGTGTGAGTTTATCCGAACTCAACTGACGCATGGTCTCAGGATTCAGCGTCCGTTCGGCAACTTCATCAAAAAACGGATGTCCGACGTATGTCGCTTGTACACCGCGTGACTTGTACCAGTCATATTCAAACGGCAGCGCGCAGATGACATGATCGACCCATTTGCGAACTCGCTTGATTCGCCACGGTGCCCAGCCCCAAAGTTGTGGAGGCAGATAATAGTAGACCGGGATACCACGCTTCTTTGCCGCCCGCGCGATCCACCAGTTGAAGCCGGGAAAATCTACCAACACAACAGCATCGGGGGGATTCGCCGCGAAATGCGCCTCTGCCTGCTTCACCAGTCGTCGAAACTTTGCCAGCAACGGGATGACACGCAGAAAACCCATCACAGCCAGCTCTGTGAGTTCAAATTGCAGTTCGCATCCAGCCTCCCGCATGTGCGGGCCGCCAAAACCCTCTGCGACAAAGTCGGGGCACCGCGCACGCAGTTCGTGAATCAAATGGGAGGCATGCTGATCACCGCTGGGCTCCCCAGCGGAAAAAAAGACTTTCATCAGTGGAATCCATTCGCTGCTGAGAATTGTGCGTTGGACGACAGCTCCGTCAAACCGTGGTTTTTCTTTCAACTTCCAATGTTGATTTTGACAAGAACTGCCAAAACGGTCTAGACTTCCCTGCTCCGGGGAGGTTTGGAACCTCATCCTTCGAACGAACAAGGATGTTTGTCATGAAAATCGTTGGAATTATTCCCGCACGGCTGCATTCAACTCGCCTGCCTCGCAAGCTGCTGCTAAAGGCTACGGGGAAGCCCTTAATTCAGTACGTGTGGGAAACGGCCTGCCAGTGTCCGGAATTGCACGATGTTGTCGTCGCAACGGACAGTCAGGAAATTGCCGATGTTGTCGCCTCATTTGGCGGGCGAGCCGAAATGACGGGCGAGCACGGCAGTGGTACAGATCGCATCGCGGAAGTCACACGCCGCAGCTTTTCTCATGTCGATGCTGTTGTGAATCTGCAGGGGGACGAGCCGGAACTTGACCCGAAGGTTGTTGCGTCCCTCGTTCACGAGTTGAAATCTTCGAATTGCCAGATGGCAACTTTAGCGGCTCCGATGTTATCGCCTGAGATGGTGCGTGATCCAAGTTGCGTCAAAGTCGTGACTGACGTCAACGGGCGCGCCATGTATTTCAGCCGCTCGCCGATTCCGTTCAGTCGTGATCAACCGATCGAAGCGTATTTTCGAGATGGTGAACCATCGCCGTGGCTGCTGCATGTCGGATTGTATGCGTATCGCCGCGACTTCCTGCTGAAGCTGACCTCCATGCCGCCATCACCGCTGGAGCAAATGGAAAAGCTGGAGCAATTGCGAGCACTGCAAAGCGGAGCTTCGATCGCCGTATCGGTCGTCAATCACGCCGCTGCCGGGATCGATACTCCCGAAGACTACGCAGCGTTCATTCAGCGACAGTCTCAACGACAAATGCGGCGCGTGGCATAGAGCATCGGACACTTATGTTCTCCGCTACGGGTAACGAGTGATTCGAATCCGTCGTTGATACGCGAAATTTCTTCGCTGTCGATGATTGGACACGCTCCAGATTTTAGCAGATTCCCGTTAGCGTTTCGTTAAGGCTGCATGTGTTTGGCATGAATGGAGTCTGTGACAGTATTGACGTGGGGCATTTGTTCAGACGTCCACCCTTTTTCCTCGATCAAGGCTTTCCGCATGCCAGCAGCTGTCATTCGAGTATAAAGAAACGGTGACTGGAACTTTGGGGCCTGCTGGCTGTGCGGCTCCGCTAATGCTCGGATATCGTGTTCCAGTTTGGGCAATTTTTCTTCGAGCTTTTTGTTGCCGCGGGCGGTGAAATCTCTCACGCATTCAATGCCCGTGCGGAGTTCATGCAATCCTGTCTCGACGGTTTGCCGCCCCCAGCCAAAAACCCGCTCGGCCTGCCGCGGCCTGCCGTTCAGGTAGTCCCTTGTGACTTGCGCCTGAAAGGCCCTTCGCTTTGCTCCCGTCAATTTGGCCGCAGCATCCTTGAGAGACACGATCATCCCCTTCGTCAATTCCACACAAATCGCCTCCTCTCTTGAGACGGTTTCATGGGATTCCCTGTGATCTCGCCGAAGGACAGACAACCTGGGAACGACGGCGTGATTATTCCTCATGGAATTTATGATCAGGTTCGCAATCGCGGGCACATTAACATCGGGTGTGTCACACGAGACCAGTCAATTCGCCTGTGACAGTCTGCTGTGGTGCTGGAACCGCATTGGGAAGCAGTGCTATCCGGATGCCACTTCGATCCTGCTGCTGTTGGATTGCGGTGGAAGCAACGCAGCCAACCGATTCATCTTTAAGCATTATCTGCAGATGCTCGCCAACACGATTGGTATCGAGATCCGCGCCGCTCACTATCCGAGCTATTTCTCAAAATACAACAGAATCGAACGCCGGCTGTTTCCGCACATTACGCGAGCCTGTTCGGGAATGTTGTTTGACACACTCGACACCGTTGTGAATCTGATGCGCAAAGCCACGACCGCAACGGGGCTGGCGACCACCGTCAACGTGATCCGACGCTGCTATGAGACCGCACAAGTGGCCACTGAAGAAATCAAACAAAATCTCAAGATCAGATTCGACCAACTCCTGCCAAAATGGAACTACTCCGCTGTCCCGAGTTAGGGACAGTAATTCCCTGACCGGTCCTTACCGCAGTCGCTGAATGCCGTGCGAGGATCCCCGCAAACTTATGATCATTAATCGCTTACTCCGTTGCGCTGGAACGTCCGGGCCGATAGCCCTTTCCGGGTCGGTTGCGAGATTGTTTTTTTGACGTTTTCCCCCTCGCAGCCGACGAGCCGTCTACCGGAATCGTGTGTACATATTCGCCGCGAATCCGGGAGTTCGCATCCGCCCGGCGCTTGTCCAGTGCTTCGCGAGGAGGATTGGAGGGAATTAGACAGTCGCAACCCGATCCGATCAGGTCCTGCCGCCCCGCCTGCTCAAGAGCTTTTCGCACGTCAAAATAATTTTCCGGCTTGAAGAACTGCATCAGGGCTCGCTGCAGTTTTCGATCGCGCAGGTGCTGAGCCACATAAACCGGCTTCTTCGTGAACGGGTCGATCCCCGTGTAATACATTGCGGTGGCCACATCGAATGGAGCTGGAATAAAATCCTGCACCTGATCCGGACGGTATCCGTTTCGCTTCAGAAACAGAGCCAGGTCAATCATCGCGTGGAGATCGCTTCCGGGGTGGCTGGCGATGTAGTACGGAATGATGTATTGCTTCTTTCCGGCAGCCTTCGATTCGCGGTCAAAGACTTCGGCAAATTGTTCAAAATCGTCGCTGGCCGGTTTTCGCATCAGATTCAGGACGCCTGCGTCTGAGTGTTCCGGTGCAACTTTCAGATGACCGCCCACATGATGCCGCACCAGATCCTGCATGTACTCCGGCGATCGACGGGCCAGATCCATGCGAATTCCACTGGCGACGAATACCTTCTTAATGCCTGGTGTTTCTCTCGCATCCTTCATGAGCTTCACCAAAGGCCCGTGATCCGTTCCCAGTAATTTGCAGATCGTCGGATGCACGCAGGACTGACGCCGACATTTGGCTTCGACTTCGGGGCGAGTGCAACGCATTTCATACATGTTCGCCGTCGGACCGCCGATGTCGCTGATGACACCTTTGAACTGCGGGTCACGAGTCATCTCTTCAATCTCGCCGATCACAGAGTCATGACTGCGGGACTGGATGATTCTTCCCTGATGCGTGGTGATCGAACAAAATGTGCAGCCACCGAAACAGCCGCGCATGATCGTCACAGAATCTTTAATCATCTCAAACGCAGGGATCTTCTCCACGTATGACGGATGCGGTTTTCTGGTGTAAGGAAAACCGTAGATCGAGTCCATGGCTGCCCGCGAAATCGGAAATCGCGGAGGATTGCAGACGACGGCCTGTCGATCATGGAACTGCACGAGCCCTTTGGCATTGTATGGATTCGTTTCGTTATGGATGATCTTTGTCGCTTCTGCAAAAGCCGGTTTATCCGAAGCGACAGTTTCGAAACTCGGCAGACGCAGAAACGTCGGCTCTTTGGACGGATCTCCAAAGCGTTCTTCCGATTCCCTGGCCCCCAGGACATACGCCATGCCCCGCATATCGCGCAGGTCACGCACGGTCTCACCGGCAGCCAGCCTTCGGGAGATTTCCAGAATCGTATCTTCTCCCATCCCGAACCCGACAAGGTCAGCCTTGGCATCCAGCAGAATCGAGCGGCGAACTTTGTCACTCCAGTAGTCGTAATGGGCCAGACGCCGGAGCGAAGCTTCAACTCCTCCGGCAATAACGGGGACACTAGGATAGGCTTCACGAGCCCGCTGGCAGTATCCGAGTGTGGCTCGATCCGGTCTCAATCCGATACGGCCGCCAGGGGAGTACGCATCGTCATTGCGGACCTTCCGATTGGCGGTGTAGTGATTGATCATCGAATCCATATTCCCCGCGCTGATCGCGAAGTACAGTCTCGGCTTTCCAAACGTCCGCCAAGCGTCGCAGGACCGCCAGTCGGGCTGGCTGACGATGCCGACGCGAAAACCACCCGCCTCCAGCACACGGCCAAGGATGGCGCTGGCAAAACTGGGATGGTCAATGTAGGCATCGCCCGTCACAAAGACGACGTCGAGTTCATCCCAGCCTCGTTCGAGAGCCTCTGCCATCGTCATCGGCAGCGGTTTTCGCTGGCAGGCTATACGTTCTTGTCCCTGCAGAATGGCCAATGGGTCCGAATCGGCATGCGCAAGGTTCAGGATCGGCAGGCTGAGTGAAAGTGGATTTGTCATGCTCGACATGATAACACCTGCAATCACGCACATCCAGGCGTCGCTGCATTACGTCATTGAGGATCAACAAATGGCGGTAGCCTGCTCCGGTCGATGCCGACCGACGCAGGCAAGAAGCTGGGACTGGGAGCAGCCAGCCGGACGGGCCCAACTCTCCGAAAGTTTCGGCCAACGTCGGCAGACGTAGGTCAATGCGACTGTGCAGAATGTCACTGTCTCCCGCATTTACACCAACTTGCTCCAGTGGTCGCAGCGGGCCAATTCATGGCGATACAGAAAGACTTGATAACGGCCGTCGAGAATTATTTCCTGAAGATGCTCGGTCGGGGCCGTTAAGCGTAAGTTGTGCTGGGGGAATTCTATCGCAGTTTTTGGGAAAGCTATTTTTGATTTGCAGGCTGCCAAATGTTGCTTCTCCCAACGTGAAATCGCTTATGGTGATCCGCGTGCCATAGACATATTGACCCCGCGTAAGCCATTCAACAGCTTCGGTCTGCATCGATCGGAGCCTCGAACGTTGTGACGACAATCCCGCAGGCGTAATCATCTTGACGGCAAACTTCGCACTTTTTCTGGCAGGCCTCACGAGTGCCAGAATCGTAGCTCCCCATTTTAGATTGGGGTTTCGGAGAATGGCTAGATTTGTTACCCGTGCGTGATGTCTGACGCCGCAACAAATGAGACTGATCCACGGGATTTGAAGATCTCTGAGCAAGCGAACGTCATTGTTGAGCTGACCAAAGTCATAGAGCAACTCAAAGAACAGAACAAGGAACACAAAGAGAGAATTAAGCGACTCGAAGCATTGCTCGCCACCCGACTCGATGCCAAGTCTTCGAAGAAGCCTGTCTTCCCGGACAATTACAGCTTCGACCGCAATAAACTCAATGGCAGTAAGCATCGCGGCAAGAACTCCGACAAGAAGTCGCCAAAGAAATCAACCGGTCGCAGGCCCGCTGAAGCCAAAGAACATCTCGTCAGCGATACGATCGAAATCTTTCCGGAAGGCGTTGATCGCGATCAGTGCATTCATCATCGCTTCCAATCGGCGTGGCGAATCGTCGATGGTAAGACCGTCTATCTGCGATACGACATTCGCGATCTGCCTGACACTGTTGACCTGCCGCTGCCACCGGGAGTTCGCAACAGTCGCAGCGAATTCGGGACGGAAGTCATACTGATTCTGGGGTACCTGCACTACTGGATTGACGTCTCACAAGAGAACGCCATCAGCACCTGCCGCTCGGCTACGAAGTTTTCGCGGGAAACACGGCCGATGTCACAACTGTCGAAGACATTGTCGGAACA
>CANJQC010000158.1 GCA_947476295.1 Planctomycetaceae bacterium
CCGCATCCATCGTGCCAGCCGACTTTCAGGCACAGCGCCTTTACAACAGCATGTTCAACAGCTGTGGCCCACGGCCCCATTTCGTAGATCGCCATGACCTGATTGGTGATGGAACTAACGGCATCAAACAGTCCAGCCAACGGGACGGATGCGGGTACTTGATGTCCGATGTAGTGAGGATGATGCAGATTCTGTCCGGAACTGAGCATTTTTGTCAGGATCGCCGACATGCGTTCAAGAACGGAACTCACGCTATCGTCGCCGGATTTCTGCATCCAGGCAAACGCGTCCTCAATCGCCGGGCCTGGATCGGCCCAGTTCAGAACGGGGGCTTGACGTTCCGCCAGTTGCTGCATATGCGTCGTCAGTAACTTCTGCCACTCTTCCAGGGCGACCTTAAACAATGACGAGGAGTACGCCTGATTCAGGAGTTCAGAATTTGCATTGAACATCATGAGTGTCTTAGACTCGAAACGTGAAAGAAATGGCAGATCTGAGTATCGTTGTTTCCGTCTGCTCATTCAGACGCAGCCATGCAACAATCATGAACGGCAGAATTTGCCGAAATGGGGGACTTTCGGCGGGAAGTGACGTGACGATTTATCTTCAAAACTGCGGAAAATGCCATTGCGAGCCGTTATTCAGCAGAAAAGTCGCCTCGACAGATTTTGGTGATTCGGTTACGACGCGGCTCTCTCCTCTCAAACTCTGTGTTTGTTCTCCCATTTCTCAGCATTTCTGCGGCTGAGCCGGGCACCAACTACAGGTTGGTCCGTGAACGCACTTCTAACGGGGGCTAACGTCGTCGACGTTGAGGCTCTAGATCCTATCGAGGTTCGGCATGCGATGTTTCAATCAACTCAGGCCAGCCATGTTTGCCGTTTCGGCGATTTTGCTGATACCGGGATGCATGACCGCACCAGGCTATATGTCGCCGGTGGGAACTTTGCCAGGGAATGGTTATCCCGTCGGTTGGGGGCCAACAACTGGTAGCGTACCGTTCGTTCCGGTGAATGGTCCGGGAGGCGGCTATCCGGTTACGGGATACATTCCGCCGGGGACGGTGCCGTCGTCGCCGTTTGTGCCAATTTCGAATCCCACAACGCCAACGAAACCTGTGACACCCGCGAATCCTGACAATCCGTCGATTGTCGTTGGTTCGCCTCCGAAGCCGACAACACCAAGTGACCCGTCGCCGCCTTCGGCGACGCCGACCGACCCTGCCAGTTTCTGGACGCCATGGCCGTTGCCGCCTCGCAACCGATCAGCAGCAGTCTCACGCGATCGACTGGCCGGATTGCCGCGAAGTGCTCAGGAAAACCGCAGTGCCCTTGGTCGTCCAATGCGATCAACCGTTCGAGGCGGATCGCGAGCAGAGTATTTGCAGCATGAATCCGCCGGGATGCCGGAACACGTTCCAAATTCTGCAGAGCGTGTGGGCAGCGCGCCATCGACGCCGTCAGAGGATCTGAAGTATCGTGGCGGGAGGACAATTCAAAATCTGTCGTTTGTGAATCTGTACGTGGGTGGCAACAGTGCATGGCAGAAGAGCGACATTGAATCAATTGATCGTGCTATCTCGGCTGCGATGGCAGATAGAAATTTGAATAACGTCATGCGACAATACTTCAATAATGCAGAGATCACCGGCACGGAATTACCCTCGCATCCGTTGGTGGGTTACACGCCGAGTGTGATGACTCAGGGTGACGTCGAATACTGCTTATCGTACCTGTATGACCAAGGATACCTTGCACAGTACGATCTGTCATCAACGGTCTTCAATTTTCTGTTGCCGCCCGGCACCGTGCTGAATGATGAGGCTAGCCGCCGTTCGACCCTGGCCAATGCGACTCAACAGGATGGCTTTCGTCCGTCAGATGCTACCTATCTGGTAGCATCAATGAGGGATGAAGAAACAGACAGTGTGATTCCAAAAGCCGAGGAGGGAGATTCAATGTCGGGGCTTGGCGGCTATCACGGCAGTATCCGTAAAGGACAGAAAAAGATGCCGGTCTATTATTCTGTTGATGTTTTTTCAGAACGTCGTCCCGACGGTTCAACCAATGGCATTCCGGTCTTCAAGGAACCGTGGAAGAACGTGGTCGCCACGCTCTACCACGAACTGCAGGAAGCACGCACGGATCCGGACGTGGAAGATTGTATCCGCGATCCTTATAACCCGAATGCTGAACGCTATCTCGGTTGGACATCGGATCGAGGCGAAGAATGCGGCGACTATCCGATCAGCGCAACTCGACAGATAAGTACGGTTGTGACAGAAATCGAACTGACAGACGGAAGCGGCAAGGCGCCAGTCCAGTTGCAGTATTCGAACGCCGTCCACGGCCCGGAAGGTCCGATCACCGAACCACATCCGCTGCAGCAATGAGACGCTTTTAGTTGTTGGTCATCGTATTCAGACTAACGCCTTATCGGAGATATCAGTGCGGCACCAACCGCCCTGCCATCGTATTTTATCAACCGCAGCATAGGCATTTTGCTTCGCCTCGGCGATCGTGTCCCCCAATGCCGTAACACCCAGCACGCGTCCGCCGGTGTTCACCACTTCGCCGTGCCTGATGGCTGTGCCTGCGTGGAAGACCTTCGTGTCCGCCAGCGCATCGGCCTCTTGGATACCCGTGATTGCTCGCCCCTTTGCGTAATCACCAGGATAACCCTCTGACGCCATCACAACACACACTGCCGGGCGAGGATCCCAGTCCAGTGATTCCAGTTCCGCCAGACGACCGGTTGCGGCCAAAAATAATATGTGAGCCAGATCCGAACGGAGTCGCATCAGCACCGGTTGAGCCTCAGGGTCGCCAAACCGCACATTGTATTCCAGCACTTTAGGTCCGTGCGCGGTAAGCATGATGCCCGCGTACAGCACGCCGGAGAACGGACAGCCTTCGACCTTCATCGTGTGAATGGTCGGGATCAGAATGCGGCGAATGATCTCATCCATGATAGTCGGTGTGACAAGCGGAGCAGGGCAGTATGCTCCCATGCCGCCGGTATTCGGACCGCGATCATGATCGTAGGCTCGCTTGTGATCCTGAGCGACATCTAGGGGGACAATAATGTCTCCATCCACGAGGGCAAGAATACTGGCTTCTTGGCCGACTAGACATTCTTCGATCACGACCTGCGAACCTGCTTCCCCAAATGTGCGGTCCTGCAGGACTGATTTCACTGCTGTTCGTGCTTCAGCGAGATTGGCACAGACGAAGACTCCTTTGCCCGCTGCCAGACCGTCGGCCTTAACGACAAGCGGTTGCTCTTCGCAGTCTTCGAGATATTGCATTGCTTCGGGCATGCGGCTGAAGACGGCAAATGTTGCCGTCGGAATGTTCGCTTTTCGGAGCAGCTTCTTGGTAAAGACCTTGCTGCCTTCCAGTCGCGCAGCTGCGGCTGTCGGACCAAACACGTTCATGCTCTTGCGGCGAAATTCATCCACAATTCCAGCGACCAACGGCGCTTCGGGGCCGACAACCGTGAGATCGATCCTGTTGTCCTTCGCAAACTTCGCCAAACGCATCACGTCGTCTGCCGGGATATTCAGGTTCTCAGCGTCCAGCGCGGTGCCAGCGTTTCCTGGCGCGCAAAATACTTTTTCGACGAGCGGTGACTGGCTGAGTTTCCAGACCAGAACGTGTTCGCGACCACCGGAACCTACAACAAGAATTTTCATTGAACGGCGTGTCCTGCGGATAGCACCAAAACAAACGACTTCACTAAAACAAAAAACTCGCGGCAGGTTACCGCGAGTTTATTTTGATTTCGAACCAGTATCGCAAGCGTCCTGATTCCTAGATCAGGTCACCGGAGCCAGTTCAGGCTTCAACACGAACGGAAATACACGCACCGCAGTGCCGGGAGCGTGTTGCTTCTTGTAAGCCAACTGAGCCGCTCGGTCAGCCGCAAACTGCAGACGGATGAATTCCAGTCCACAGAAGGAATCTATATCCGCCTCAGCCGCGACGTCGGCAAACATCTCACCCGCAGAGGCGGCATGACGCCGAACTCCGTGAATGCTGCGTTCACGAACTTTTACGCCCGCTGCCGCCAGCTTGATGAGCCCCTTCAGGAATCGACCGACAGTCGTGTCGGCTCCGGAAACGCGCCAAAGGCGTTCCCATTCTTCGTGAGCCTCCCAGTAAAAACCAAGATTAAAGTAGTCCAGTCCCAAGAGATAGTTACGATTCGATGGCCACATTTCGGTGCTTAACGCCCTAGGGCCTTGGCCGGGCGTATGTTTTCGACCGTGACTGTGTCCTTTCGGATCGCGAATCGGGTGAGGCATCCCAGAACCGGGATAATAAGTGTAGGTTGGAAGCGGTCCGGTTGGATACAAACGCTCAATTTCGGCTTCTGCCGTGATCATGTGTCATCGACTCCATAGTTAGGGGTCACTTACTGCTGGTTGCTCCGCGGAATCGTACGCAGAGGCTTCGCAACAGAACACACGCGGAACATGCATTCATGGCGACTCCTTGCCCCTGACGATGTCAAAAACTGAACATTCAGACAGTTACCTGAAACATTCAATTTCGATTGCGCCGAATTTACACCTTTTTCCGCGAACTTCGAGTACTTCTTGCTCAGATTTCACCAGATTCCGGATCACCGTTGTTTTGAGACACACTGGTCAAGGCAGTTGAACTTCTTTACTCATTCTCCCTAAATTCACAAAATCGGGAACTTTATAGTGCCGTGGCCTTGAAATGACGGGCCAATGTGTTGTCTTTGGCTACACGTTATTTAAAGGAAAATCAATGCGATAAGTCGTCTGCGGCGATGTTGGCAGCGCTAGTGCTCGTCGTACGGCAATGAGTAGACCATGGATCATTGGCATGTGCATGCGTGGGGGATGCACAATTACCACGACGTTATACAGCACGTTTCGTCGTTCTCTTGAACGATAGCAATCGATGACTCGCTTTGAATCCCGGGCAGGGTTTGTAATCTGCGAGGAACACGGGGCCGGGAGGGTCCGTGGTTTTCTTTTCAGGCAATGGTTTCAGGGACGGGCTTCGATGACCGACATTCATGATTTGACACGACGATTGCAGCGAGCTTCGGATTCAAAAATTGTACTCTTCGTCGCGGATGGAATTGGCGGATTGCCGCTGCATCCGGGTGGTAAAACTGAACTGGAAACGGCCAACACTCCGAACATGGACGCGCTCGCGCAGCGCGGGGTGTTGGGAATGAGTATTCCAGTTTTGCCGGGGATCGCTCCTGGCAGTGGTCCGGGACATTTGGGACTGTTTGGTTACGACCCGCTGAAATACGACATCGGTCGCGGCGTTTTGGAAGCGTTGGGGATTGATTTTGCGTTGACGGATCGCGACGTTGCCGTGCGAGGCAATTTCTGCACGATTGATGCGGCGGGCAATATCTCCGATCGCCGTGCGGGACGGATCTCAAGTGACATCGCCGCGAAGCTCTGCGAGAAACTGGATAAGATCAGGATCCCTGGCGTCGAGATTTTTGTGCGTCATGTGAAGGAGTATCGACTTGTCATCGTGATCCGAGGCGAAGGGCTGGGCGGCAGCGTCAACGACACCGATCCGCAGCGGACGGGTGTTCCTCCAGTGAAGCCACACGGAGCAGACGCTCCGTCGCAGAAAACTGCTGAGATTCTTGCGGAGTTCCAGCGTCAAGCTGCCATCATTCTGCAAGAGGACGCACCGGCGAATTTGCTCACCATGCGCGGCATTGCCAAGATGCCCCCGATTCCTAAATTCCAAGAGGTGTATGGCACGCGTGCTGCTGCGATTGCCGTGTACCCCATGTATCGCGGGCTGGCTCGCCTTGTGGACATGGACATTCTGGATGCAGGCCAGACGCTGGATGATCAGATGAAGTGTCTAGAAGCCAACTGGTCAAAATACGACTACTTCTTCATTCACTTTAAGTACACCGATAGTACAGGCGAAGACGGCAATTTTGACGCCAAGGTCAAACGCACCGAAGAATTCGATGCGGCCATTCCGAGAATCAACGCCCTCCAACCGGCTGTGTTGATCATCACCGGTGACCACAGCACTCCCGCCAAGATGAAGTCGCACAGCGGGCATGCCGTTCCAACGATGCTTGTCGCGGAGAACTGCCGTTTTGATGGTTCGCGTCAATTTGGAGAATCGGCCTGCCGCGTCGGCGAATTGGGGCAATTTGAAGCAAAATACCTGATGTTGCAGGCTCTGTCACATGCCGGGCGGCTAGAGAAATATGGGGCCTGATTCGGGGGTGTGCGACAATCGGTCTTCTGGCGATTTCCGGATATCTGTTACGCTGCAGCGTCTTTGGGATTAACGGACATAGGAACCGTTGAATTCTAGGTGAGAAAGTTTCGCTGTATTTTCCGAGGTCAACCTCATTATTTGTCGGAGATCCGAGATGTTCGTTCGTTGTTTGAATCTATTTTCGACCATTGTGGTATTCGTCAGCGTCTCGTCCTTTGTGTCCGCTCAGGAACAGCTTGCCTGGAAATTCACCGCAGGTGAATCGCTGAAATATGTCGTGAAGCAGAATATGAAAATGACAATGGACGTCGCGAGCAAGAAGCAGACAATCGAGATGAACCAGACGATGGAAATGCAGTGGAAAATCGCCGACGTCGATCCAGGCAGCGGTGATGTGAATATGGCTCAGACAGTTGAACGAGTGCAGATGGATTCGCAGGGTGGCCCCATTGGAACTATTAAGTTTGATTCTGCCAGTGGCGAGGTTCCGGAAACGCCGTACGGCAGGGCTATGGCTGAAGTTTTCAAGAAGCTGATCGGTGAAGAGTTCAGTGTACACATGAAATCGACCGGAAAGATTGATCAAGTCACAGTGCCGGCGTCGCTGATCGCGGCACTGAAGCAAAACGGAACGACAGGCAGCGCACTGGATGAAGCGACGCTCAAGCAGTTGATGACGCAGTCGGCCATCACACTTCCGGAGAATCCGATCCAGCCAAACGATACATGGGACAGCGTGCAGCAGGTTGAAATGCCAATTGGTACAATGATCGTCCAGTCGAAACTGACTTATCAGGGAATCGATGCCAGCACTGGCCATGCGAAAATTGGAATGATCCCAACGATTTCTCTGACGCCGAAACAAGGAGCTCCCGTGAACCTGACGCTCACAAAGACTGAAGGGACGGGCTTGTTGTTATTTGATGCTGCACGAGGTCGCATTGCAAAATCAGACCTCGATCTCACAATGCAGATGCAGATGAAGTCTTTTGGTCAGGTGATCGATCAGACCATTCATCAAAAGACATCCATGACGTTGGCGAACTGACATATGCGTGGACTTGACAGTTCCGGATCGCTTCTACGCCAGCACCGAGCCGGTGTCGAATGGCTTTGGCTTTTTGAGCGGAATGACGCTGGCGATCTGTTGATTTAAGAATTTCCGGAAGCGAAATCCCCTTAGGAATCCGAAGCGTCAGCGAGGAATCGAAGCCTTTTGCCTCGCTAACGCTTTGGGTTCGTATAAAATCAACGGACCGGTAGCGCCGTGCCGTTCACGCTCTAAAAGCCGTATTGAGATCATTCAAAGTCCTCATGCGGCTTTCTTCATAGATGGCCTGCCGGGATTCAATAATCTACCGGACGACTTCCTGTGACCGGATCTTCACCGTGAAAAGAATATTTCTGACGCTCGCCGTACTGGCAAACATCGCACTGCTGATCGCATTTGTGCTCGGCTGGCAGGTTGGCGATCCGATGACACTGGGTGGCCGCGATCCAGCGGTAAACATTCGTATCGGCACTCATCTTCTGGTCGGACTGGGTGCTCTGACGAGTGCCACGATGGTCCATGCTTTGCTCTTGACATACTTCATGGGAACCGGGCGGTGGATCGAAGAGACGTCTCAGGCATACAGCCTTTCCGACAGATGGTATCGCCAGAATCAAAGAGCCAAGTACAGCATTCTGCCAGGGATCTTAATCAGTTTCCTGATGCTTGTCGTTACTGGTTCGCTTGGCGCCGTCGCCGATCCAGCGACAGCCGTCTCACTTGAAAAATCGCTGGGCATCAATGACTCGACATTGCACTTCGGAGCGGCGGTCTGCGCATGGATTGTTAACCTGGTCGTCAACATGACGCAGTACTTTGCGATAGCGACAAATTCGGCGATCGTGGAAGGTGTACTTTCTGATGTACGCCGCATTCGTGTGGAAAAAGGTCTGCCGGTGGACTAGGAATCACTATGTTTCCATCGACGGAATTCCCTTCGGTTGCAGGTGCCATTCAGGACGGAATTGATCGTCGGTTCCATACCGGAATACAGATCTATGCCTCGCTGAACGGCTCAACGATTCTGGATTCTGCAATCGGCGAAGCGGCTCCCGGCCGCGCCATGACCGCATCGACGCTGATGCCGTGGCGGAGTGCCGGGAAACCACTGACGGCATTGCTGGTGATGCAGCAAGTCGAATCACGTCGTCTGGAACTTTCGACACGAGTGGCGGAACTGCTTCATGAATTCAAAGGCACCGACACGGCGGATGTCACGGTTTTTGATTTGCTCACACATCAGTCCGGGTTTCCACAGACAGAAACCGGCTGGCCTCAGTGCGACTGGAATGAGAGCATTCGCGGAATTCTTAATGGTCCGCGCCAACTGAAAATTGGCACCGCCGCGTATCATCCTCAGAGCAGTTGGTTCCTGCTGGGCGAAATTCTGCGGCGCTTTGAATCCGCAGATTCGACATCCGGCTTTTCTGAAATCCTGCAACGACGACTTTTGAATCCGCTCGACATGAACAATACCTCTTGCAGCTTTGAACCAGGTACCGTGACGTCCCGTGCCGATCAACTTTCAATCGTGTACGAACGCAACAAAGGGCAGCTTTTGGAAAGTAATTACTGCCGTATCCCGTGGATCACTCAGCCTTCGCCAGGTGCCAGTCTGCGTGGTCCGGTGCGGGAACTGGGACGCTTTTATGAAATGCTGCAGTGTGGAGGACAATCCGAATCCGGCCAGCCACTGGTATCGACTACAACGATTCAACAGCTGACCGGTCGGCATCGGGTGGGAAAATTCGACCAAACACTGCAGCATACAGTGGACTTTGGTCTGGGGGTCGTTTGCAATTCGAATCAGTATGGTTCTAAAACTGTGCCTTACGGTTTTGGACAGTACTGCAGCCCGTCAACATACGGACATGGCGGGTCACAGTGTTCGATGGGTTTTTGTGATCCGGATCGGCTACTGGTGGTCGCATGGTCT
Organism: Planctomycetaceae bacterium; assembly: GCA_947476295.1. Lineage (GTDB taxonomy): Bacteria > Planctomycetota > Planctomycetia > Planctomycetales > Planctomycetaceae > SXXK01. Next base: position 9,239 of record CANJQC010000158.1, read on the forward strand.
GCAAACGGTTTCTGCGGAGAAGGCCAGCACCAGCGCCGCAATCGAATGATTAACAATGCGATCTATGAAGATCTTGGTATAGCTTGAAGCGGGCTTTAGCCCACAACTCACACACATAAACAGAATATCATATTTTCATGCAGACACTTCTGGTTACTGGTGGTGCCGGTTTTATCGGCAGTTGTTTTATCCGGCGAGCGAACGAACGGTCGGACGTCCGGATCATCAATCTGGACAAACTGACGTATGCCGGGAATCCGGATTCATTGCCGGCCATTGACAGAACGTTTCATAAGTTGGTGGTTGGTGACATCGGCGACGCAGCGCTCGTCCGGCATTTGCTCGATGAACATCAACCAGTCGCCATCATCAACTTTGCGGCAGAATCGCATGTGGATCGATCGATAGATGGCCCGCTGACGTTTGTGGAAACTAACGTGCAGGGAACGTGTCGCCTGCTCGAAGAAGTGCGACACTATTATGCGAAACTGAACGGCCCTGCGAAAGATGATTTCCGTTTTCTGCATGTGTCCACCGACGAAGTATACGGTTCACTCGGCGATGCAGGACTGTTCACCGAAGAAACGCCGTATGCTCCGAACAGTCCGTATTCCGCCAGCAAAGCTGCCTCCGATCATTTTGTGCGGGCCTGGTCTCATACGTATGGACTGCCGACGCTGATCACGAACTGTTCGAACAACTACGGCCCGTACCAGTTTCCTGAGAAACTGATTCCGCTCATGATTTTGAACGCCATCGAAGGCAAACCGCTGCCGGTCTATGGCGATGGACTCAACGTGCGAGACTGGCTGTTTGTTGAAGATCACTGTTCTGCGATTAAACGTGTACTTGATGGCGGTCGCATCGGAGAGTGCTACAACATCGGTGGCAACAACGAACAAACAAATCTCAGTATCGTTAAAATGATCTGCGCCGCCGTCGATCGATTGCGGCCAAATCTCGCACACGGTCCCTGTGAAAGTCTCATCACCTACGTGAAGGATCGTCCGGGCCACGATCGCCGCTATGCGATCGATGCTTCAAAGATCGCCCATGAACTTGGCTGGAAGCCGCAGCAGGATTTTCAGTCCGGTCTAGAACTCACGATTCGCTGGTATCTCGACAACCCGACGTGGGTCGCCCGAGTCCAGAGCGGAAAATACCGTGGCGAACGGCTGGGACTTGGCAGCTGAGTCACTGTGTCAGCAGGAATGCGTTTGTCCTTCTGGAGTTGCAGCTGAGCAGGATGGACATGAATATCCAATCCACAGGATTGCCAGCCAATTACCCAGTCCGCTCCGATCGCTTTGTAACATGCAATTGTCTTCTCTGAGAGAAAAAGGACTATGTGAGGCCTGTAGAAGCCTTGCAAACTTGTTCACATTCCTCACACTCTGCGGATCTTTCTGAAACCCACCCACACTTTGTGCTTCTTTCCTGCAGGTTTCCAATGATGCAGAACAGCCTGACACGGTTGTCATCCGGATTTGTCTTTCTTGCGTCTTTGTTCCTCGCGACCGCGTTTCCGCATTCGGCCATGGCCGGAGAAGCCGACCTCATTATTCCGTCGCTGGATCGACCGATAGCGCTGGGGCTCAGCGGGCAGATGCTTCTCTTCGGGGGTATCGCAATCAGTGTCATGGGACTGGCGTTCGGCATGTGGATCTTTGCACACTTGAAAAACATGCCCGTTCACAAATCCATGCTCGAAGTTTCGGATCTCATCTATGAAACCTGTAAAACATACCTGAAGACTCAAGGCAAATTCATTTTGCTGTTATGGCTGTTTATTGCGACGGTTGTCGCGGTCTATTTCGGCAAACTGGCTAAGTACCACGATCCCGTGACTCTCGAAGAGACACACGGATTTCCACTCAGGCTCGTCGGCATTATTTTGCTATTCTCCCTCGTTGGGATTGCTGGCAGTTACCTGGTCGCGTGGTTCGGCATTCGAGTCAACACGTTCGCCAATTCCCGAACAGCCTTTGCCAGCCTGGCCGGGAAGCCGTATCCGTGTTATGCAATTCCCTTGCAAGCCGGGATGAGTATCGGAATGATGCTGATCAGCGTCGAACTGCTCATCATGCTTTGCATTCTGTTGTTCATTCCCGGCACCTATGCCGGACCTTGCTTCATCGGATTTGCGATCGGTGAAAGTTTGGGAGCTGCTGCACTCCGAATTGCCGGCGGGATTTTTACCAAGATTGCCGACATCGGGTCTGATCTGATGAAGATCGTCTATGGCATCAAAGAAGATGATGCTCGAAATCCTGGCGTTATCGCTGACTGCACCGGCGACAACGCTGGCGACTCCGTCGGCCCGAGTGCAGACGGATTTGAAACTTATGGCGTTACGGGCGTTGCACTGATCACGTTCATTCTGCTGGCGATCAATCCCGAAAGTGTCAAACTGCTGCCGGGCGAGGGTGTTGATTTTCAGGTATTGCAGGTCCAGTTGCTCGTCTGGATTTTTGTGATGCGCGTGATGATGGTGGTGGCGTCAGCGGTGTCGTACTTCGTCAATGAAGCGCTGACGCGATCTCAGAGCCTGAATGCGGACACGATGGAATTTGAAGCACCTCTGACACGTCTGGTCTGGATTACTTCCATCGTGTCAATCGTGACGACATACGCAATTTCATGGGTCACCATCGGACCGGCTGCCACCACCGGACCATTGGCCGGTAACGCTTCACTGTGGTGGATCTTGTCCTCCATTATTTCCTGCGGCACACTGGCAGGTGCAGTGATCCCTGAATTCGTCAAAATCTTTACATCAACGAAATCTGCCCATGTGAAAGAAGTTGTTCGGTCATCAAAAGCGGGCGGACCGTCGCTGAATATCCTGTCCGGCCTGGTGGCAGGAAATTTTTCGTGTTATTGGCTGGGCTTGAGCATTGTCGCTCTTATGACCGTGGCGTATGCGTTTTCACTACACGGACTGGGAACCTTTATGCAGGCACCGAGCGTATTTGCTTTCGGGCTGGTCGCGTTTGGATTCCTTGGCATGGGGCCGGTGACGATCGCAGTCGATTCCTATGGGCCAGTTACTGACAACGCTCAGTCGGTCTTTGAATTGTCGCTGATCGAACAAGTACCCAATATCTCACAGGAGATTCAACGGGATTTTGGATTTACACCTGTCTTTGATCGTGCCAAGCATCTGCTGGAAGAAAACGACGGTGCCGGAAATACGTTTAAAGCCACTGCCAAACCCGTTTTGATTGGAACAGCTGTGGTGGGTGCGACAACGATGATCTTTTCGATCATCATGAATCTGACCGAACAGCTTACGACAGACCTTGATAAACTGTCACTGCTGCACGCTCCGTTCATGCTGGGACTGGCCACGGGCGGTGCGATTGTCTATTGGTTTACCGGAGCCTCGATTCAGGCCGTCACAACAGGTGCTTACCGGGCTGTTGAATTTATCAAGGCAAATATCAAACTGGATGGTGTGACGAAGGCATCTGTGGAAGACAGCAAAAAGGTCGTGGAAATCTGCACCATTTATGCTCAGAGAGGGATGTTTAACATCTTCCTGTGCATCTTCTTTATCACACTGGCATTTGCCTTCGCAGATCCCTTTTTCTTTATCGGTTACCTTGTTTCAATTGCGATTTCCGGACTTTACCAGGCCATATTTATGGCAAACGCCGGCGGTGCATGGGACAACGCAAAGAAGATCGTTGAAGTCGATATGCACGAAAAGGGGACTGAATTACATGCCGCAACTGTCGTGGGAGATACAGTCGGAGATCCGTTCAAAGACACGTCGTCCGTGGCTCTGAATCCGGTAATCAAGTTCACAACCTTGTTCGGCTTGCTGGCGGTTGAATTGGCGGTCAGTATTTCGAAAGAACAGGCGGCTCTCGATTTTTACGCAAACACCGGAATTTCGCTCAACCTCGTGATTGCCGCAGTTCTGTTCGTGATTGCTTCCTGCTTCGTACATCGATCATTCTACGGCATGCGAATTGGCGAATAGACGCAGGTCATTTAATGCGTGGGAAGACCAGACCGTAATTCATAACGCAGCAGGAGCAGCGACCATGTCCGACAGTTTTCGAACGCGACTCAGGAACGGCGAACGCCTGCTCGGCACAATGGTCACGCTGCCGACTGCATCCACTGC
>CANJQC010000159.1 GCA_947476295.1 Planctomycetaceae bacterium
AGTTGCTGGATGTTCATGGTGCCTTGGACACACTGCCGATGCTCGACCTCAATCCCGGTCCAAAAACAAATCACCAGGAAATGCGAGCAACAGGGACCGACGGCAGGGATTCTGTTCCCGCGTCGAACTATGCCCTAAAGTTCGTTGCACCAGATGTTGCACCAACTTCCGGCAAACAGGGTCATTCCGAGTCATTTCCTGTCACTTTGGGCATTCTGTGCGACGACGAGATTCATGCGTCTGGCAAGCCGCAAATGTCGTCAAATCCCAACGAAAAAGCCTCATTCGCAGCAAATACGAATGAGGCTTGTGAGGGGTGGCTAACCGGGCTTGAACCGGCGGCCTCCAGAACCACAATCTGGCGCTCTAACCAACTGAGCTATAGCCACCATGCACTGCAGAGAATCCTAACCTTCGAACTGCGGGCATTCAAGTTTCTGCCCCCTGAATGAGACAGCTTTCGACGAGTCGGGGTTCGCGACTGCAGCAAAATTGCCTTTGCACGGCCTTCCGGTCCATTTAGCAATGACAGTAATTCTTCCCTTCTACGGGAATTGGATGCCCCTTTGGTCGTTCCCGCTCGCCCCCTGAACTCACAGTAGACGCCAGTCGTCATATTCGGAAGAATCCAAACCACTACTCACCGGTAAGAATTGTTTGAAGGTCACAAATGTCGGTTGTCGTCGCAAAGGATCTCTGTCGCACCTACGGATCGCGGCGCGGAATCAGTGACGTGAACCTTACGATCAACCCTGGCGAGATTTTTGGATTCCTCGGCCCGAACGGGGCCGGAAAATCGACGACGATCCGAGTCCTGATGGGGCTGCTGCGAGCCAGTTCGGGGACGGCCCAGATCTTTGGGCAGGATTGCTGGAGCGAAGGTTCGACCATTCGTCAGGATGTCGGTTATGTGGCTGGCGATGTGCGTCTGTATTCGTGGCTTACCACCCGTCGCGGACTGAGCATGATTTCGAAAATTCATGGGCGCGACCTGCTGCCCAATGGGCTCAGGCTGGCTGAGCGATTTCGTCTGGAACCAGATCTTGTCGTGCGAAAGATGTCACGCGGAAATCGCCAGAAAGTGGCCCTCGTGCTGGCACTTGCTCATTCGCCACGACTCGTCATTCTGGATGAACCCACCTCGGGACTCGATCCCCTGATGCAGGACACCCTGATGATGTGTCTGCGTGAACTGGCGAGCAAGGGGCACACGGTAATGTTTTCCAGTCATACGCTCAGCGAAGTGGAAACACTTTGCAATCGCATTGCCATCGTGCGCGATGGGCAGATCGTAGAGGACTCCGCCCTGAGTTCCCTGAAGGTTCAGGCACCGCGACAGATCGTGGTGACGTTGCAGGCAGAACAATTGGCGTCCGACATTCAATGGCCAGACGGTGTGGATGTGAAGTACATGCCGAGCGCATTGCCAGAGCAATTATCATCGACAATTGCTCTCATGGTCCCGCCTTCACTCCGCGACCGCACGTGTATTCTGGAGCTGCGTGGTACATCGGCACCGTTCATAAGGTGGGCGGCAGGGCAAAACTTTGCCGATGTTGTAATCGGCTCGCCTGCGCTGGAAGTGTTGTTTCGACGGTACTACGAGTCGTGAAGATCTGGAAGTAAAACATGTCTGGCTTGTTGCGCAAGATCTGGATGGAAGTTCGCTGGCCAATGCTGTGGTTCAGTCTCGGACTGTGCGCGATCATGGGATTGCTCACAGCGCTGCTGCCGAAGATTCTGGGCAACATCCACACGGTGTTCGACAAAATGCCGATTGTGAAACCGCTGATTACGGCATTGCTGGGCGTCGATCCGGGCGACAAGATGTCGTCACAGCTTTCGCAGGCGTTTCTTTGGGTGCATCCAACGGTACTGACACTCATTTGGGCGCATGAAGTCATGTACTGTTCTCGGATGCCTGCAGGGGAAATTGATCGGGGCACAGCCGATTTTCTGTTGTGTTTGCCGGTATCGCGCTGGAAAGTGTTTTCGGCAGAGACAATTGGCTGGCTGATTTCAGGTGTTTGTATCCTGTCATTTGGTTATGTCGGGCACCTGACGGCATCGCTGACCGTACAGCCGGAAATGCGGTTGTCGGTGCCTCATACGATGATGGTGATGGCCAATCTTGCCGCTGTCTATCTGGCCGTGGGAAGTTTCGCATTCTTCCTGTCAGCTCTGAGCGATCGCCGTGGTCGCGCGATTGGTGTGGCCTTCGCAATCATGCTCGCTTCATTCCTGCTGAATTTTCTGGCTCAGTTTCAGGACTGGGCAAAGGGTGCCTCGTGGCTGTCGGTGATGGAATACTATCGTCCGGCAATCATCATTCAGACCGGCACGTTTCCATGGTTCGATGTCGGAATTCTGTTATGCATTGCCTCGGCGTTCTGGATCGCGAGCGGCGTGACATTCCGGATGCGAAGTATCTGCACTGTGTGACTCTCGACGCCTGACTGCGACTGTACTCCGGTAACCATATACATCTCTGAAATATGTCCAGACACCCAGATCCCTGCGATGCGCGGTGCTGACGCATCGGGTTACTGTCAATCTCAACGGCGTGAGGTAGAGTCGCGGGGGGTCAGTTTGCGAGCCTCAGAGAGATTCGGCTACGTGGTTTGTCACGACAGTTCGGGCGTTTTTTCCGTTTTCATTCAACCATTGCACCATCGGTCCGGTCTGGCCATGCATCACGAGAATGTTTTCCGCCTGCGTTTCATCGACGGCCTTCAACAGCCCTGGCCAGTCAGCGTGATCTGACAGCGGAAACCCGATTTCGACCGATCGTGATCTTTGCGTCTGCCGTGTCAGCATCCAGCCGGACGCCATTGCGATCGATGCATCGCCGAACTTGCTGAGCCATGTGGAATTTGCCGTGGAAGGCGGCGTGACAATCAATACTCCGCCCCAGTCTTTCCGCGCGGGAGCCTGACTGGGAAGCCAAGTCTTTGGCAACTCGACACCGCTGGCTCGGTATTCTTCATTCAATTGCTGGACTGTCGGATGACAAAAGATCGGCCCGATCGCGGGATCGACGCCGGCAATCAATCGTTGTGCTTTTCCCAGTGAATATGCCAGTAGCACCGCAGGTTTGCCGTCATCGCGACACTGTTTCCACCAGCGATTGATGTCAGCGAAGATTTCCTGTTGAGGCGGCCAGCGATAGATAGGCAGGCCAAATGTGGATTCCGTAATGAAAGTGTGGCAACGGATATGTTCGAATGCCGCACACGTTGCATCAGGTTCTGTCTTATAGTCGCCACTCACAACCCAGACTTCACCTTGGTATTCTATGCGCACCTGAGCCGATCCGAGAATGTGTCCCGCCGGATGAAACGACAGTGTCACACCGTTGATCGACGTTGTCTCTCCATACGGCAGCGCTTCGATCTGCGCCGACGGGCCAAGCCGATTTCGCAGCACTCGCCGCCCTTCTTTGGCGGCGAGATACTTTCGAGAGCCCGGTCGAGCGTGATCGGCGTGTGCGTGAGTAATCACGGCTTTGGGAACAGATCGGCAAGGATCGACGTAAAAGTCCCCAGCTTCACAATACAGTCCGGAAGGTGTTTCCTGAATCAGCGGGGTTGTCATCATTCAGCCAGAAAATCTGTCGCGAGCGGGGCATTTTCTGGCAACGTCTCGGACATGAATCTCCAAGCTACCGTGGTCGCTGCACAAAATCGCGGCTTTCGACGCCAAATCGCGCAGGTTCCTCAGTTTTCGCGTGGATTGAGTTCACGTTAGAGGGTTTCAGCACGTAAAATGGCGGGAGCGACAAACTATGGCAGCAAGCAGATGGAGAAAAATTCGATGACCGAGCAAACCCTTGAACGATCATCTCAGACTGACGCTGACGCAAATGCTGATCGCAAAACAACTTCCGGAGCAATTTTGTCCGGTGCCGGCGCGCAAAACACGCCCGCTGAGAATGGAGCATCCTTGGTGAACAAAACGTCTGCCAGCAAAGTCGCAGGGTGGAACTCCGGGTCCGAAGTGGAGAATTTGGATTACGTGCCTGTGTCTCCGTGGGCTCCGATTGCACTTTGCGTGGGGCTGTTGGGGCTGACGGGTTTCATTGGCTACTTCGGTTTGTATGTCGCTTTTTTTGGAATCTTCGTCGGGATCGGGGCCGTCCATCAGATTCGGTCATCGGGCGGATTCGTCAAAGGCGCCTGGATGGCGACGCTGGGATTAGTACTCTCAATCTGCAGTTTCGGACTCGGTTCGGCAAAAATGTCGTATGATTACCAGCATGAAGTGCCCGAAGGATACCAGCGGGTCAATTTTCAGAAAGATGTCGCGGAAAAGGAGTTTGTTTTTTACAGCGGACACAGGAGACTTCATCGTGACGTCGCGGCGGTGGTCGGCAAGAAAGTTTATCTGAAGGGGTTCATGTACGCGACGCAGGCAACCGATGGCCTGCGGCAGTTTATCTTGCTCAAGGATAACGGAGAATGCTGCTTCGGCGGCAAACCAAAAGCACACGACTACGTCCTTGTGACACTGCCTGTTCTGAAATCACCGTCAGATCGTCCAGCAATTTCAAATCGTGCCGGAGGAATGTCGGTTAGTGAGATTTCTCAGGACGTGAAGGAGCAACTCTTGCTCAAGGACGATTATCAACAAGAAGATTATCAGCTGGTGACAAAAGCGTACATTGGGATGGTGGCAGTCGCTGGTGTGCTGGAAGCCGACGTTCGATCAGGCGAAGGTGGACCTCCGGATGAATTCGACTACGCTCCTGTGTACACGATGAAAAATGTCGAACTTGTGGAAGAAGCGTGGACGCGATTTTAAGCAGGACATTTTGAGTGCCATTGAGTTCGCGCCGTGCCGCTCACAGGTCTATCGGATGGACAGAACATGAAGAAAAGAACGGCCGCTTCCACGATGCTAATTTCGATTGCTGCGGTTGCAGGATGCAACAGCGGCGACGGGGACTACGTAAACTATGAGAAGACGGCTATGTCTGAGTTCGAAGAGAACCAGAGACAGCAAGTCGCGCTGAAGCACGATGCTACTCAGATTCTCGATTCGACATCGTCAACGCCACAGGATGTTGTGAGTCGTGAATCGAACGGAGTTGCAACGAAATCATTTGACGCTTCCAATGTCAAATCTGCATCGCATTCGATAAACCCTGATGCCGTTGATTCGAAAAATTTGCCAGACAGCGGGGCCGACAGTGGCACAAAGAATTCAACTCCCGCAGTAGATTTGACCACAGTGAACACCATTGTGTCGGCACAGTCAGGCCTGACAGGGCACGCTGACAGGCCTGAAATTGACAAGGGTGCGACTCAGGCGGCGAACAAAATCGAACTGCTGATTCCCGACAAGTCGTTTCGCCGTGAACGCGGGACGGACGCTGTTCGAATCAGTTACGACGACATCGATCTGCTCAAGGTTCTGAACATGGAGCCGGTGCCGCCGAACGCTGCGGAGTATTTTCCTGCATGGCTGGCATCTTTGAATGGTAAGCAGATTCGCATTCGAGGCTGGATGTTTCCGGAATATGTTTCGGAGGGTCTGAAATCTTTCACGCTGGCACGCGATAATGGAATTTGCTGCTTTCAGCGAATGCCGAAGATCTACGACGTTATTTTTGTAAAACTCGAAAAGGGCCAGTCAACAAATTACATCGATTCCCGCCCATTTGACGTGGAAGGCACATTTCGCATCGACAACGAAGGCGACGGTTCCGACCTGCCTCGGCTGTACCGAATCGAAAATGCTCATGTGCTTGACTAACGCACGGAGTAACGCTGCGGCGAGCGGTGGGTGTCAGCCCAATGGCACATCGCTCTGAACGTTTTATTCTGCCGGGTGAGACCGCCGTCAATCACTCAAGCACAGCACTTAGCCTCAGCTTCGTTTCAGGACGGTTAAGTTCCGCTTTGCCAAAGCCGTAGGTGGCTCCCAGAGCCACGGCCTTATCCTGCCATTCTGCGAAGTTAGACACGAGCATCAGCGGAATCTCAGCCGTCGTCATATCAGCGAGAATTTGCTGCAGAATTTCCATGCCGTCGCTGTAGTCTGCGTCCAGCTTGCGATTAATGAGTACCAGATCCACGGATTGAGTTTTCAGCACATGATATGCTTCCGCAGGCAGATCTGCCGTCAAGACCTTAGCACCGAAGTGCGACGTCAGGTAGTGCGAAATTGCAGCCTGATCGGGTCGACATTGTCCGATGCTTAGCACGGTCTTTTGTGTCATCGAATCACCCCTGAGAAAATCCCGGACCTTCCCCATATCTCGGCGTCGGGCATTGTAACATGAATGGCGAGCGATTCTACCGGCGGCACGAACGACTAAAAGGCTCCGCATAACGTTATGCAGTTCCCCTTCTCACTGCTGAAGCAATGCTGGTTCGTCGCCGGCCCCACAGCGTCCGGGAAATCCGCCACCGCGCTGCATCTGGCCCAAATGCTTAACGCTGAAATCGTCTCGCTGGATTCGATGGCGGTCTATCGCGGCATGACGATCGGCACGGCCAAGCCATCTTTGGCCGATCAGCAATCGGTTCGACATCATCTGATAGATATCGCCGACCCCGCTCAGGATTTCAGCGTGACGGAATTTGTGCGGGTTGCGTATGAAGCGGCAGACGACATTGCAACTCGGGGACGCATTCCGTTGTTTGTCGGAGGAACTGGACTATATCTGCGTTCGATTCTGCGAGGCATTTTCGAGGGGCCTGAAGCCAACTGGGATTTGCGCGATCAATGGCAGAAACTTGCTATTCAGCGCGGCCCGGAATGGCTCCACGCGCAGCTTTTCGAGCGTGATGCAGTGACCGCTCAGCGCCTGCATCCAAATGACATGCGGCGAATTATCCGAGCGATCGAAGTTTATGAACTTACCGGAAAACCGCTTTCAGAAGCTCAACATCATCGACCGCGACCGCCGGAACATCGACCGGCCTGTGTCGTCTGGCTTGAGCCGCCTCGTCACTGGCTGCATGAACGCATCAACAAACGCATTGACGGGATGATGGAGAAAGGCTGGTTGCAGGAAACACGATTGCTGCTGGAAACCGATCCACCACCGGGGCGGACGGCAAGACAAGCGCTGGGCTATCAGGAACTGATCAGGCATCTTAACGGTGAATTGTCACTGGAAGAAACTGTCGCTCAGATTAAGATTTCCACACGACAGTTTGCAAAGCGTCAGCACACATGGTTTCGCAACCTAGAAGAATGCGCTTCGCTCCAAATAAGCGGTCACGAATCAGCCTCAACACTCGCGGAAATCATATCGAGCTACAGGGTAAATCGTTGATTCGGCACAATCCATTTTACGGCCAGTCACCGCAGACTCGCGAACACAGTCATCAACTGAGCTTAACATACTGTCTGTAGCTGCAACGTCGAAAACCGGGATACCGGTAGAAGAAATTGTCGAGGATCTCGAATGGTTTCATCATATGGCAGCGGAAGAGGTAGGCGGAAATAAAGCAATTCCGGATACTCCACATCGACGTGAAAATGCGCGCGGAGCATCTCAACTTTTGCTCGTTCGTCTCGGACGCTGACTTCTATTGTTGGGCCTTACTTCTTGTGCGTCCTTGTGTTTTTTGTGGCAATCCGTCCATCGCACTACAGGCAAGCACCAAACTACTTGCGCAACTGCCGGGCGGAAATCTTTGCGGCACGACAAGAATTGCAGTCGCGCCTTGATTCATGGCTGCGGGCACGGCACCATGACACGCTGCCCGAACGCTCGAAAGAATGGCCTGGAGAGTTGCCGTGTTATCTATGAATTCGTGCGGTTGATTCTGACACCGTCGCAGACCGAAAGACTGGAATCTATCTAACCACGGATTTCGCGGATTTCACAGATAAACACAACGGGACTTCAAATTCCCATTGCAACCCACCAGCATGAAGTTATGATATACACCAACAGACGGCTATGGAAATGAAAGGCGATAAAGGGTTTGCCACAAGTCATCTGGAATGAAGACCCCGGGGCGAACATAGACAAAGTGATGCAGCACGGGCTGACGCCGAGTGATGTTGATGCCGTGATTGCGAACCCGACCGGTTATGACGTGAGCCGTTCAAGTAATCGTCCAATTCTCTTTGGGTACACACCGGACGGTCGCTTCATCGCGGTCATCTATGAAGAGATTGATTTCGAAACGGTGTATCCGGTAACAGCCTTTGAAGTCGAGGAACCATCATGAGCCGTCCCATCAAGAGTGTTCGAGTCAAGGGGTATCCATTGGATGCCGAGACCGAACGGCTTCACGACGAAATTCATCGCACCGCGCCGCTGGATGAAGACATTCGTCGTCAGGGGCTCGCCAACAAAGCAGAATGTGAATCGCGGCAACGGGAGTTTGCGGATGTGATGTTGGCGCTGAAGGTCGCTCGTGAAGCAGCAAGTTTGTCATTGAAAGATGTTGAAGAGCGGACGGGGATCAACAAGTCTAATCTGTCACTACTCGAAAACGGCAAAGGCAATCCGACACTCGAAACCATTCGCCGCATCGCCGAAGCCATTGGCCGCAGAGTGCTGATCACGGTCGAGTGATTTTGGTCGTCGGTTCGATACCTCAAGATTTGCCAGTGTAACAGTGTAACCTCTGCGCTGCATATCACTTGACTCTTGCATTACTCTGGCAGGATAGAATTTCCCGCAAGGCAGCGGCGCAATTGGCGTGCCAAAGAATTTATTTCTTCTGCATGGGATTCGATGCCCAGCCCAACGCACGTCTCGTGGCGAACACTATTGGACCTGTCCCCGTTTTGCCCCTGGCGTGACTCAACCCTACGTCGGCTGCTCCCTGCACGTCAATAAACGCGACAACCGTTCCGAGATCTTCGAAATGACGGCTACTGCGTTCGTGGATGTAATGGGGGGAAACAGGTCTTGAATCGTAGTCGGCGGACCCACTGCGCTACGCAGGCGGTGTGATTCCGAAATCCTGAACCGTCAGCAATGCGCTGAATGGGATGCCGCGCGCTTCGAAGGCGGCGCGGCCACCCTGAAGTCGATCGACGATCCCGACCGCATGAACGACTTTGCAGCCAAATTCCTCGACTCGATCGACCGCCTGCAAAGCGCTGCCGCCGGTGGTGACGACGTCATCGACAATCACCACTTTGTCACCGGGCTGTATCGGGCCTTCGATGTAGCGTTGAGTCCCGTGGCCTTTTGCTTCTTTGCGAACCATGAAGCCTTGCAGTGGGCGATTTTGGGAGGCGGCGGCGACGAGGACGCCGCCGACGATCGGATCGGCTCCAATCGACATGCCGCCGAAGCCGCTGAATTCAACGTCCTTCAAAAGTTCCAGCAGGCCGTATGAAATCTGCTTCAGACCTTCAGCACTGAGCGTGACCTGCTTGCCATCGAGGTAATATGTGGACTTCTTGCCGGAGGCCAGTGTGAAGTCACCAAACTTGAGGGCTCGTTCCCGAACCAGATCCATTAATCGTGCGCGGTTGAACATGTCACAGTCTGTTTTTATGATTGAGTTGAAGATGTCGTCGGCGAACGCATGTGTGGCACAACGTCCTGCCTGAATTCAGCGACACATGGTAACCAGCAGTATTGTGAGTTCAACCCGTGCGTCATGGGTTGTCGCTGACACTTTCAGGATTGTCATTTATGTCCGCTCAGTTGAGTGAGTTTGCTCGATCATTAAACGTCGAAACCGCTTTCACCGTCCTTGCGGTTGCGAAGAAACTCAAAGCGGCTGGCAAGGACGTTGTAGAACTGGAGATCGGTGACAGTCCCTTTAACAGCACGGCATCGGCGATTCAGTCGGGTCTGCAGGCGATCAATGACAATCAGTCGCACTACTGTCCGTCGCCGGGGATTCCGGAGTTTCGAGATTCAGCAGCTCGGTTTCTGAAGAATGAGTTTTCAATTCCGGTCGCGGCAGAAAATATCGCCGTCGGTCCAGGGGCGAAAGTCTTTGAACAGTTTTTCTGTGAAGCATTTCTTGGCCCCGGCGACGGTTGCCTTGTTTTCAGTCCGCACTTTCCGACCTACCTGCCAAACATCCAGCGACGTGCCGCGCGAGCAGTTTTGAAGCCGTTGAAGCAGGAGACAGAATTCCGTCCACAGGTTTCTGACATCGAGGACTTTCTAAACAACGATCCCTCCCCGCGCGCAATCTTTCTGAATTCGCCTCACAATCCGACGGGGGGCGTGACGACGGAGCAGGATCTGCAAGACATCGCCGATCTGATTCGCGGTCGCAACGTTGCTGTGTTCAGTGATGAACCGTACTGCCACATGATCTGGAAAGGCAAACACGATTCATTACTGGCTCAGCCCGGAATGCTGGATCAGTGCGTCGCGGCGTATACATTCAGCAAGTCGTATTCGATGAGTGGATGGCGACTGGGATTCTGTGCGTCGTCGCGCGAGATCATTGATGCGATCGGCAAGATGATCAATACAACGCTTTCCTGTACTCCGCCAATCGTGCAGCTTGCCGGGCGTGCGGCACTGGAACGCGATTCAAAGGAACGCGATGAAACGATGCTGAAATTTCGCGAGAAAGTGATGCTGTTGACGCATGGGTTGAATAAAATCGATGGATTTTCGGCTCTGGACCCAACGGCGACGTTTTACGTCTTTCCGGGCGTGAAGCCGATCTGCAACCGCTTGAAAATCACCAGCCATGGACTCGCGTTGTACTTTCTGGAAGGTGCTGACGACAAATTTGGCGTCGCATGTCTGGGCGGCGAATGCTTTGGTGAAGCTGGCGGTGGATTTTTACGATTCAGTTGTGCAGAACCCAACGATCGTCTGCAACAGGCACTCGATTTTATCCCTGTGGCGCTGTCGCGACAGGATCGGATTGATGCGTGGTTAAAGGCGCATCCGGAGTTTTGTCTGAAGAAAAACTATGTGTAATTTCTCGGCTTCAGGACAAATCAAGCGCGAGCTCCATGCGAACGTTGCGGCTCAATCTGTCATTCCAGCTGACGACGAATGAATACAAACGAACAATCGCAGGAACTCAGGACCGCTTACCATGAAGCAGGTCATGCGGTGATGGCGCTGGTGTTTGATCGGCCCGTGCAGAAAGTCAGTATTCTGCCGGATCAGCGGCGTCTGGGGCACTGCGAACTTCGGAAAGGCGTTTCTCGGGCATCACAGGATCGGTTGGAAGCCGACATCTTGATTCTGCTAGCAGGCGTGGCGGCAGAAGCCATTCATTCCGGATCGTACAACTGGACCGGTGCGGCGATGGATCTGCAATCCGTCCGCCGACTTGCTGTCATGCGGAGTGGGCAGGGCCAGGCTGACAAATTGACGCGGCGACTGCTTGCCAAGACCGAGCATCTGCTGCAGCAGGCGCGAAACTGGAACGCTGTGGGCCAGATCGCTGCGGAACTTCTCGAAAAAAAGTCGATCAGTGGCCGGGCCGCCCGGCACTACTTTGAGCAGACCGAGGAATGAGGATTCCCTGAGAAACGCCAATGTGAACTCAGGCTCAACACTGGCTTTCAGACCCTTGTGGACTAAGATCGGCAGTTCTTTGGGTGTCGGATTTCTTCCCAAATAAAATTCAGAACCGAAACAGAATCATGAGTCTGCTGCTGAGCGATGCACAACTTGACAGATTTCGTCGCACCGGCGTAGTAGCAGTGATGATCGTCGATGATCCCGATCGCGCGGTCAGACTGGCGAAAGCTTTGCTGGACGGCGGCGTGGACATCATGGAACTGACTTTGCGAACACCGCAGGCGTTGGAGTGTCTGTCTGCTATCGTAAAAAAAGTTCCGGAAATGCTGGCTGGTGCTGGTACGATACTATTTCCGGAACAGGTGGATCAGGTCGTTGAGGCCGGAGCGGCGTTTGGCGTGTCACCCGGCACGAATCCTGTGGTGATTCGCCGAGCCGATCAACTCGACCTGCCGTTTGCGCCTGGTGTCGCGACGCCAACGGACATAGACGTCGCCGTTCAGGCCGGTTGCCGAATCCTGAAATTCTTCCCTGCCGAGCACAGCGGTGGATTAAACATGCTGGCCAGCATCAAAGCCCCGTATGCGCATCTTGGATTACAGTACATTCCCCTTGGCGGCGTCACGACGAGTAACCTGGCAGTGTGGCTGTCCGACCCCGATGTGCTGGCGGTCGGTGGCTCATGGCTGGCAAACAAGGAAGCGATCGAATCCCGTCGCTGGCATGAGATCACTCAGGCGTCCCGCGCCGCTCGTGAAATTGTGACGATGGTTCGCAAAACGTAACGCTTATTCAATTCGAGATCCCGATAGCCTGAGCCAGGATGTCCATCTGCTGCGTCATCACTCCTCGACCACAGCCGCGACAGAGAACTCAATTTACCGACGACTGAACGGGGCACATTGCAGCCTCCGCCGGAATCCACGAGTAAGAAGCTATCCGAGAAGTGGAGCAGACGTAAGGTCGGTAACTGATTAGAGTTAGTTCGTCCATGAGCAAAGGAGTGCCACGCCATGACGGACCAGCAATTGGGATCTCGAAAGTCGTATCTCACAGATTTGACGGATGAACAGTGGGTTTTGGTTGAGTTATTGCTTCCAGCCGCAAAGCCCAGCGGACGCCCACGTAAAGTGAACCTGCGAGAAGTTCTGAATACTATTCTGTATCTGGATCGAACCGAGTATCAGTGGGACATGTTGCCACACGATTTGCTCCCGAAGAGTACGGCATATGAATACTTCGCGGCGTGGCGAGATGATGGCACTTTGGACGACGATCTTGGGTGAATTGCGTTCAAAAATCCGTATGCAGGAGGGCCGAGAACCCACTCCCAGTGCCGCCTGTGTCGATACGCAATCGGTAAAAACGACGGAGGTTGGTGGTGACGAGAGAGGCTACGACGGCGCAAATAAAATCAAGGGCCGCAAGCGTCATCTGCTGGTGGATACACTGGGTTTGCTGATTGTTCGTTCGTCATGGGACTGTAGTCACCCAAAAAGCTTTATCATCACCAGTAGCACCGGCAGCAGCACAATCAGCGCCCATTGAGCAGGCGTCGGTCCCCGGCGTGGCTTGTGTGGTTCGAGATTTCCGACTTCGTAGGGGTTCCTCGTCAGATTTTTTGGTGAGGTTGTTCATCCGAAAAGAAACACTGTGATCATGAAGAGGGCTATGATTACAATCAGCCACAAGAGTGGATGCCCCGGAGGGCAACGCCGTTAAGGATTTTTAGCAGGAAAAAAACTGGTGTAGCGGAAAAAGGCGAACCTAAAAAACAGCCAGACTCCCGCATGTGGTGTGCGGACTGAGAAGGATACAGTGCAGGAAGGAGTCTGGCTCAAATGTCACGGAAGACCAAACTGTATGCGATGCGTTGGGGAATCGAACTTCCGTTCCGCTCGTTCAAGCAGACATTCG
>CANJQC010000160.1 GCA_947476295.1 Planctomycetaceae bacterium
CATCGCTCGAGCGGCTACCATCAATAACTCATCCGTCACACCAGCAGCAATCACACCATCCATGGTGATCCACTCCGATCTCATACCGCATTCATGCCACAATATGCCAGCAGTCTGACTTCCTGTTCAACTCACTGCTATCCCAGTTTCTGGTAATTTCCTTTCTGCCGCTCGCCTAATTGCTTCGGCAGAAACGGCTGGTGTAACCTGTCGCCCATATGACTTGATCTGATTCTGACTGATGGGCAGCAACGAGTTCGATCGCGGGCCTGCTCATCGCTTTGCAACAGAGAACGAATATGTGTTCAGGACAGCATCGTTTTCATTCAGGTATTCTCCTGCGGAGATCGTCTCAACAAAGCTGTAACCAAGTGATTCGAACCAGTGTGTTGGATCATCGGTCCCGAAGATAAAGGCTTCGCCAAGGGAATCCATCCCTTCAAGGAAACCCTTAATCCGGAGATTATTGGTGCGACCCGTTACGACGGACGTGTTGACGAAGTCGGCCCAGACACAACTGAGAGGATTATCGATGAGTTCCAGAAACGAACGGAAAATTTTTTGGTTTTCAATTTCTGAAAAATACATCGAACAGCCTTCAAAAATGATGACTGTCGGAACGGCTGAATCAAACCGCGGATGCTGCCCAATCACCTGAGCAAGGTCATCAACTTTGAAATTCGCACTCAGCAGTACACGTCGATCACTAAACTCCTGCGGAAGGAGCTTGGTTACGCGTTCGCGTTCGGCAATCATCTCCGGAAGGTCCACCTCAAAAAACGTGACATCCGGAAGATCTGCAGCATGTCGAATGGAACGCATGTCGAGCCCTGCGCCAGCTAATACAACCTGCTTCAGGTCGGGAACCTGTCGGATTAACTCGTCGATGTGTTGCGAACGTGTAAGCACCATGTCCTTAAGCTGAGGAAGAATCTCATGCAGATGATTGGCCAGGAGTTCTCCGTGCGGGCCAGCGACCAGATTTGCATGAGGACAGTGTGAAATGAGTTTGGGATGACATGATCTTTGAGCACGAAGCCCTGCGATCATACGAGCGGAGGCCTTCAGTTTGTGGCTGAACAAGGTTGACCGGGACGGGTTCTCGATCGTCGGTGTCAGCTGTATCGTTGGTTGCGCGAAATACTTCATTTCTGCTTCTGCGGTAAGTTCACCATTGGAGTAAAAGCGAACCTGCAGTGTCGCCAGCACACGACTGCCGCGAAAATATCGCTTCTTAATCTCATCCGCCTGGACAGGATCAATTTCGCAGATCCCGGTTAAGTGCCCCGTGCTCGGGCTCTTGTATCGCACATTCATACCCGCCAGCCACAACGACGCCGAGACGTCGTCACGACATTGATGAATGCCGGCCAGTGGCACGCCCCTGAGCAAAGTGGCAAGAGCCAGACCACCGGTATAGTCGGCAGACAACGACACGAGCGCTGCCTGATGAGTTCCATGCTGGTTAGTTGTCGCCTTATTTAACGGCAGCATCGTTTCACAATAACCATCCTCAACCTTGGTAACCTTCCAGTCGGACTGTTCCAGGACCGGGATTGACGACCTGAGAAGGGACGTCATCAGCTCCGGATTAATTCGCGATTCGTAATCTTGGTCCCATGTCATCTCGGAACTCTGAAGAATCTGTTGAGTCATTGAAGCTATTCCTTAGCAGAAGCGGTTGGACGGAAAATTCCGAGTCGCAGCATAAGGGTGTTTTAAATCAACTCAACAACTCAACTCATGGATTACTTTAATCTCATTTTGGGATGTCGTATTCCTGCCGGCCCAAGGGTAGTACCTACACGCATACACGGGTGACCAGTCCGCTAAAGCAGGAAAGCTTTGCGGTTGAACCTAAAGAAACATGGCAGACTTTTCGGGTCGTGTCACCACACGCACTTTTTTTCCGCGTCCACAGATTACGGCACGCAGGAAGTCCGTATGGCAGTGTGTCGCTGGTGATTCGGCGATTCCAGCGAGCTATCGAATGGCCAACTCGCACTGTGACTCGCGTTGCAGCTTTTCGATGATTGCCTGCAGTTCCAGGATAATGACTCGGGCTCCGGAATAGTCTTCAGCTTTTGCCATGGCCTGCAGTTCGCGTCCGATATCCGTCAAACCAGGTAGGCCCACGGTTCCACCGGTTCCCTTGATCCAATGCGCAAGTCCAGACAGTGTCGTTCCGTCAGAGGCATCAATTGACGACATGATTTGTGGAAGCGAATCACTGACCTTCCGGACGAATCGGGTTGCGAAATCACGAAAAATCGGGTCAACGGGAAGGGTCACTTTCGGTCTTGTGATCACGGTTCGTTGGCCCTCAGTTGGAGTTCCTGATGCAGCGATCACTTCACGCCGAATCGCTGCAGCAGAAGGTTCGGGCCGTATGAGAATCGGGGCCTGTTCGAGCGACACGCCCAGCTGTTCTCCGACACCGCGAAGCAGGCTGTCGATCGAAATGGGCTTGGTCAAATATCCGGTAAAACCTGCTTCTCGACATTGCTGCTTGTCTTCTTCTGTGCCATTCGCTGTGATCGCGACAATGGGAACACTGGCACCAGCAGAACGAAGCGTCTGCGTCGCCGTATAACCATCCATCACGGGCATCTGAATATCCATCAGAATCAAATCACAGGCCTCACGCTGAGTCGTCTCAACTGCTTCCTGTCCGTTGCAGGCAAACAGACATTCGGCATGGGCCCGCCGCAAGACGTGCGCAAAGAACTCGCGGTTCGCTTCAACATCATCCGCAATCAGAATGCGGAATCCCTTCAGATTCAGATTCTGCGCAGCTTCAGCAACCGGAGCAACCAGAGTTGCTTCCGCTTCACGTCCGCTCAAAATCCGTACGCCGTCAAGAGGCCCAGTTGCGATCGTAACGGAAAATGTACTTCCGAAACCAAGTTCGCTCGCAACCTCGATATCTCCCCCTAACGCCTGCGCCAGTTTCCGACTGATTGGCAATCCCAGTCCTGTTCCACCAAAGCGACGTGCTACGGTCTCATCGGCCTGCTTGAAGGGCTCAAATACGTCCTTCTGAGCAGCGATATCGATTCCCAAACCAGTGTCCTGGACCCGAATCCTGAGCTGGTTCTGAGAGACATCAGTATCAACGATCAGACTGACACTCCCTTCGGCGGTGAATTTGATGGCATTGCCGATCAAATTCGTCAGAATTTGTCGCAGTCGAGTGGGATCAGTCAGAATCTTCTCAGGAATTCCATTTTCGACTTTCAGAGTGAGTTTCAGATCTTTGGAGATGGCCCGCGACTGAAGGGCCGAAAGGATATCAAGGAACATTGCGTATGGCGCACATTCCATCGATTCGATTGTCAATTCTCCAGCTTCGATGCGGGACAGATCGAGCAAGTCATTCAGCAAACGATGCAAGTGATTGCCGTTGCTCAACACGCGGTGCAGGTGAGAATGCTGTTCCGGCAGAAGCGGTGCATCACCGTTGAGGAGAAGTTCTGTGAAACCCAGTACCGCACCGATAGGTGTGCGGATTTCGTGACTCATGTGCGCAAGGAAATCGCTCTTTGCCCGGCTTGCACTTTCCGCGGCGTCACGTGCCGCCGCCAGTTGAGTCTGAACTTGGCGAAGATGATTTGCTGTTTCCTGAAGTTCAGCAGACCTCGCTTCAACGACAGCGGTTCGATCTTCGACGATCCGTTCCAGATTCGCATTGAGATCCTGCAGGCTGCGGAATCCTTCGGCATTCTCCAGTGCTGCACCAGCGATGGCCGTCAGATACCTTGCAATGCGCAGTTCATTCGGTCCAAACAGATCCCGTACCTCAGAGTTACCAACGACCAGACACGCGGTAACCCTCGATCGTACCACGATCGGGCAGGCCATCAGCGAGCGAAACTCCGAACGGGTTGCGCTGGTGGCAACGGCGTCCAGAGTTTTAATTGAAGTCAGGACATAAGCACGGATAGATTCAGAGTGAACTGCTGGCTGGCCGCTTTCGTCGATGTCAATGATTTCGCAATAATTACTGCGCAACAGTCGTCGTGCTGCGTCGGCAGCTGTGTCAATAATCTCGGCAGGATCCATTGCGGAGGCAATTTTTCTTCCCGATTCCAGTAAGGAGTCAAATCGATCCACAAGTGAAAGCGATGAGAACATTCTCTGTGGTAGCTGTTCATTCCGAAAGGCTGAATGACGTCGTTCAGCGTTTTCCAGTGCCATCTCCGCATCCGGACAGCCCATTTCGAGGCGAATTTTCTGCAACAGGAGCTTGCTCTGAATCAGTTCGTATTCCGCTGACTGAAACCGGGCAACCAGAACGCTGTTCTTCAGCAGGAAAATCGCCGTTCGATTGCGGTTCAGAAATACCTGTGCCCAGGCGCATTCGCGCAGGGCATGTGGAAGCTCGTTTCGAAATCTTAATGCAACCAGAAGTGCCTTGCGGGCCGCTCGGCGATGATTTCTGATAATCGTCCGCCTAGGACTGCGAGTCAGCGGAGACTTATTCTCAAGGAAGCCTCTTAATGCAGTAGCTTTCCATGCAAACAGCGGCGACGTGTAAGTGTTTGAAATGCCTGCGTTGCGAGCCGCTTCAATTCCCTGATCCAGTGCCTGAACAGCCTCTTCAAATCGTTCTTCTGAAATCAAATGAATTCCCTGCGCCAGAAGCACATGAGCCTGTCCCTGAACGTCCGCGCGAGGACGTTCCATTTCGCACTGCAGGATCTTATGTGGAATATCTCCGTTGGTCGCACGAGCCCAGACTTCGATGATATTGCCGCAAACCTGGAAGTCGCCAACAGCCAGACCAGAGTCGTACGCTTCCCGTGCAAGCTGTGCGGCTTCAGTGAATCTTCCGAGGCGATATAGTGATGCCGCTACCTGATACTGAGCAATGTGCTTCTCCCAGTAATCTCCGGCCCGCTCCAGAATGCGCACACTGCGGCGACCGACATCGACACATTCTTCAAACTGTGCTGCAGAATACAGGGCAATTGCCAGACAGTGCAGTGATTGTCCCTGCCCCCAGATATCATTCTGTTCAGTGCGGATCTGTAGAGACCGACGTCCGTACGAAATTCCACGCCGACTGAGTGGAATCAGACTCATCGCTGGAGCATGCTCCGAATAAGCTTGGGCCAGTTCAGCCGTTGGTTTATAGCGTTCGGCGAGATTCATGCCACGCAAATGCACATGCAATACATCCAGCTTGCTGCGAACGAACCAATACGCATATGCCAGCCGACTATGTAGTCTCCAGATCAGGCGATCATCTGCTGATGGTTCTGTCTGGATCCGGCCCACAAACCAGTTGGGCAACAGAGAATGCAGTGCCTGCACTCCAATTTCACGCACCGTAAAAAGTGGCACCATCCAGGCAGAGGGCAGCTTGCCGCCTAGGCTGCACAATGCTGACTCCCAAAGCTCGATTGCCCGATCTTTGCGGTCTTCCTTGAATGCCAGTTCGCCCAGTTTGAGTGTGACCTCCGCTCGCATGGTCGCTGAATCCGCGCACTTGATTGCACGTTCAAAAAACGGTTCTGCTTCCTGATAGCGACCGCACAACATCAGAACATCGCCAAGTCCATACAAAACTTTAAAACTCGGCTCTTCAGACAAAGAGGAAAAGCTTCTCAACGCAATTCGGTACTGCTGCTCGGCAGACTCCAGCGCGTGGCTTGTTCTCGCACGTTCAGCAGCCTCTATTGCATATTCCTTTGCTAGGTCAGAACGTCCGGACGCATCATGATGAACTGCGATATCGAAGACTCGGTGCGATTCATGGAGGCTGAGATAGTCAGCGGCCCTGCGATGAATCAATGCCCTTCGCGTTGGAGCCAGTGTCTGAAGGACAGCCTCACGAATCTGATCATGCATGAACGAACAGATGCTTCCGGATGCTCTCTCCCAGATCAGACAATTTTTGCGTGGCTCAATCAGCAGTTCCAGCACCCGATCCCGAGGGATTTCGGCGAGGTCAGCTGCCATCTCGATGGAGAAATCCTTTCCCAACACAGAACCAACCGCCAGTACTTCCTGCGATTCCTTGGACAGGCGAAAAAGCCGCTGTTTTAGAACTTCGGCAGCTTCGCCGGACATTTGCAGGTTCTTGAGCTGTCGCTCATCAACCAGCCAGCCGGATTCGGATGGTGTCAGAACGCCGCCTTCCACCAGTCCTCGCAGTACCGCAGTAGCCATAAATGGACTACCTGCCGACATCTCCCAGACTGTTGTCAGAATCTGGGCTGGCAGACCTCCTGTCATTGACCCCAGAAGTTTGTCATGGTCTGCTCGAACCAAAGGGTCAAGACTGAGTTTTATTCCACACTTAAGATTGTCCCGCAGCCTTTCTGCCGTCGAGTCTGAGGGACGCGTCCCCACGATTAACAGCGTGTGGCTGGAATTCGTCAGATGCCAGCATTCCAGCATCGTCAATGTGAGGTCATCGGCCCAGTGCATATCATCAAGAAGAATCAGAACCGGTTTCTCAGCCGAACCAAGCGATCGGAAAAATGTTGCCAGCGCAATGGCAATGCGTCGGTCAGATAGATCATTCGTGCGTTCGACAGGAACCTGAAGCTTGAGCTCTGTTACCAGTTCCGGCACGACTGTCGCCAGCTCTCTGGCAAACTTTCTCAACTCAGATTGCAGATGAATCCTGAGGCCCTCGTCGCGACGGATCACTTCAATGCAGTGGGACAGTGTTTCCCTGAGTGAAGCAAGCGGAGCAAGTCCAATCTGATTCTGTCCCTGGGCGCGAAGCACACGAAAGCCATGTGACACTGCTATTCGGGATGTTTCAAGCAGCAGTCTTGATTTTCCAAGTCCGGAAGCAGCAGTGACCAGAACAGTACGACTGTTGCCATGTACGACAGATTCCAGTTCGGACGTGAGCAATGCCATGTCGCTGGATCGTCCGACAAACGCAGGTTCAATCAGAGTCTCCCGGCGATCCATCGTCCCAAGGACTAGGCATTGCGGATACTCCGCTCCCAGAACAGTCTCAATTTGCCGAAGATCATAGAGGACTCCGGCCGCAGACTGGTAACGATCCCTTGGGTGCTTCTGCAGCAGTCTCAGCACAATGTCGCTGAGGTGTCTGGGAATCAGCGAGTTGATTGAAGTCAGATCGGGAATCGGCGAGGTCATATGATGAAAGACCAGTTCGCCCACATTGTCAGCTGCAAACGGCACTCGGCCAGTAAGGCACTCAAAGAGCAAAATTCCCAGAGAGTACAGGTCTGCGGAGGCACGAACATCCTCGTCGAGCGCACCTAGCGCTTCAGGCGATGTGTATGTAGCGATCTCCTTTGCCACTGAAGCATTCTGCAGTCCCTGCAGCATCATCAACGGGCCATAGCCTCCGATGAAGGCTCTTGTACGTTCCGCAGATTCTTCCACGATGATTTCGCCGGGGCGGAGGCAGCGACGAATCAGGCCGTGCTGATGAAGATTTTCCAATGCACCAAGGATATCATCAGCGATACTCAGAGTCGTGGCGACTGAGAGTTGCGATGACGCCATTTTATCGGCCAGCGTACTCCCCGCTGTCCATGGACAAATGATGCGACCGGTATCCTCATTGAATTCAAAGTCCAAGGGAACGGTCATTCGGTCAAGTGACAGGAACGCCAGTCTTGCTGTTTCGTATTCCAGTCGCATCCGAACAGCAGGTGGCGTATCAGAACTGAATGACACGTCATGAATGATGACTCGGTCGCCTGCATCATTTTCAGCAATGGCAGAGCGGCAAACGTCATCCTCACTGATGACTAAGCACAGATCGTACTTTGACCAGAATTTTTGACTGTGCTTTAACAACGGATGCCCTTTCACCGGCTGGCACGATCTGCTCGGTCATAAACTCGAATCTTGCGGAGTCCCGCATGCCGAAGGACTGACCACTAACCCTCGATTCAGGAGATCCCACCTATGCGTCTTTCAAAGCCTAGAATACCTCCGAAGGACAGATCAGGATCCCAGCACTTCGCTCAGAGCCAGTCCCGGTTTTGAAACGACTTATGTTGCATCCTGAATCAGTTTGTATCCGCTGAGTTGATCTGAACCTGAATAATGTCATCGCGTCGGTCAAAGAACGCATCCAAGATCTCTGGGTCGAACTGCGTCCCGCGACCTTCTGCCATAATTGCAAAACACTTCTGCAACGGAAATGCCGGCTTGTATGGCCGCTTGCTGCTCAGAGCGTCAAACACGTCAGCGACGGCAGTGATTCTTCCTTCCAGAGGAATATCCTCTCCCGCCAGACCTAAAGGATAACCGGTTCCATCCCATCTCTCGTGATGTGTCAGCGCGATGCGTCGAGCCATTTCAAGAATTGGAGATGAGCCTGTATTCATAATTCGAGCACCAATGTCAGTGTGATTTCGAAGCAGAACGGCATCGCGGTCGGAAACCGGCTCTGCGATTTTCTTGCCGAATCCGCAGTGCTTCTGCATCATTTCGAACTCTTCCGGGGTGAGCTTTCCAGGCTTGAGCAGGATAGCGTCAGCAATGCCAATCTTCCCGACGTCATGCAACTGGGCCGCCGGCTCAATAATATCCAGTTCTCGCTGTGAGAATCCCAATCGCTCAGCGATCACTCTCGCATAACGACCGACGCGGATAACGTGCTGTCCGGTGTCGTCATCCCGAAACTCAGCAGCACGAGCTAAACAATGGATAACGTCCAGCCGAGATGCTTCCAGTTCCGACGTCCGTCGCCGCACCGCTTCTTCAAGTTCTTCGGAATGTCTGTAAAGTCGATCCTGATAAGCTTTGACTTTCAGGACGTTGCCCAGTCTTGCCAGCAGTTCTTCGCTGTGGACAGGCTTTGGCAGCAGGTCAGTCGCACCCGCCTGCAGAGCGATCAGTTTTGTGTCGGGGTCCGAGCTGCCCGTAAGAATGATCACCGGCGTCCTGCACAACGATTCATCGGACCGAATGGCGGCGAGGATCTGCAGCCCATTGATTTCAGGCATATGAATATCCAGCAGCACAAGGTCAGGACGGTTCAGCCCCATCAGCGGCAGAGCCTGACCTGCATGATCTGTGGATATCAGATTTCTGTAGCCACCGATCTCCAGATAACGCCGCACAACCTCAATATTGAGTGGTTCGTCATCGACAATCAGTATGCAAGACTGCTTGATGTCGCGTTCGCTTAAGCTGCGAACCATCGAGGACTCTGATGTCCAGGAGTCCGCTCGAGAGTTCAGTTTGACTGCAGTGAGCATGACGCCATTCTCAAGCTTGCGAGTTGAAAAAAATGTTGGCCAAAGCTGTTTGTTTCACGACGGCTGTTCCGTTCGACTCAGTAAATCGTAACTCGTGAGCCCGTAATTTGCTGGAAAATACGAATTCGCAGTATGGAAACCATACTTCTGGAAAAATCGTTGTCGTCATTTTGTTGACAGATTTCAACGACTCTTGGCTTCTGGAGCATTTGGTACAGATCGTGCGGGTGACAACGCCTGTATATTCGCCATTCCTAGTGGGAATTCCTGCTGGGTATTCCCCACCGTCCCCACGTCGCAGCCGTATACGGTCAGGGATCGCCGTACACGGGGATAGTCAGCCGGAGGCGGTTAAAGCCTTCTTGCTCCATGAGATTCGTCATGAGTGCGTTCCGCAGATCTGCACTTCGACAGCAACTTCCTCCCATTCACCTTAAGCCTCGCAGTCTTTCATATCCATGTTTTCGCATGCCGAGTATTATCTCAGAATCGTGCCCTTCGACGATTTTCACCTTCCGTCTTGAGGTGAATCGCGTATTGCCGGTAAAAATTGCCGAAATTGGTCGGTGGCAAATTCGGGGCAATGTGCGTTGGAACGTGTTCCCGTTCCAGCAATGTCAACGCATTGTACCGGCGGGCTGGCGCCCAATGGCACACAGCTCCCCAGTCATGACAGATATTTGAACTCACATCAGGCAAGGATGCCATGATCTCTCACATTCGAAATGCTCACGGACCAAACTGGAGTTGGATGATGGCGGCTGCGGCTGTCGCGGTCATTGTCGGCCAGTTGTTTGCAACCTGGCTGAATCTCTGCGGCACATCGCCCGATTCTCTGGCGGCACTTGCCATTGGATTTGCCGTCGGTGTAATGCTGGCGCATTGGTTCGGTGATCGTATTCCGCAGCATTCGTTCGATCGGAAGCAGACACTTGTTGTGCGGTTCCTATTCGCACTGATGGTGATCGCGCTGAGCTGGCTTACTCCGACATTGTTGAATGTCACATTACTCGCGGGATGTGAAACTATTGGCACAACCTGGCCGTTTTCAGCAACGCTGACCTTGCTATTCCCCGGACTGGTCATTGCGATGGTCACCACTGTCACAGGTGTATTCTTCAGAGTGACAAATCCGCATCCCGGCACGCCGTGGATCAATTCAGCGCTGGCTGGTGCTCCAGGTGTAGTCGTGTTTCTGATTCCAGTCTGGCTTGGATTGCCCGTATTGCCGCTGGCGGGTTTGGCATCTCTGATAGTCGGACTGGCATTCGTAGCACAATTCCTGCAACAGACAACCGATCAAGCTGCTGACTATCGTGTCTGCACCGTTGACCCGGCGGTTTTCCCACCAATTGAAAAAGAATTCCGCGATGTCGCTCTTCCCTTTGCCGCAGTCGGAATTCTGATCGTGGCAATCATGGAAATTCTGTGTCGTCTTATGCCCGGTAGCCTACCTGTTCTGATCCAAACTGTTTGCATCACGGCGCTGGCTCTGGCCGTTTTGTCGCGGCCGCTGACGGTGAAACTTCTGACGATGCCTGCCATGCAAGTCATTGCCCTCCTGACGCTGGCTCTGTTACCCATTGTCTTTTCAAAGTTGGCTTATCTGAATCTGGCGATCAACACTGGCAGTTTGTCTGTGTCGTCTGTACTGTTGAGTCAATCAATACAATGCGCGGTATTTGCGACTGCTGCGTTCGTACCGGCATTCTGTGTTTTGCGGCAGGATCGTCAATCAATTTCAGCACCAGCGGCAATTTTATCAATCGTCGCCGGCGTGTTGTCCGCGCTGGTTCTTGTGTCACAGGGTACCTCGCCGATCATTCTGCTGGCTGCCGGAATTGTGATGCACGCAGTGGCGAAACTGATCCATGTTTTCGCGAGCAATTTTGAGCGGTCTGCAACGGCAACTTGCATTTCGATTGTACGTCCGTTTGCCTTGCCAGTGCTAAGTCTGCTCTGCACGCTGCTGGTTGGCTTTGGTTCGGTCGAAACTTCACGAACATCGTCACTTCTGTTTTCTGAACGAACGGTGGCGGCTGTCCAGCGTGGTGTGGCGCAGGAACTCATTGCTCAATCACATGCCAATCGATTGATTACCGCTGTGCCCACATCATCCGGCGAGGTCACCGTATGGCAGCGAACCGGAAACGTACTCGAGTTTCAACGCAACGGGATGCCAATCGGACGCATCAGCACGGACACAAACGTGTCGCCACAGCCACCAGAAGACATCCTGCCTGCCATCCTGCCACTTGCCAGCCATGCGCAACCCTCGCGCGTGCTGCTGCTCGGCGACGATACCGGTGTCTGTCTGCGGACATGTACACATTTTCCTGTGCAGGAGATCGTCGCTGTTCGGACAGATCGTAAAATCACGGAGCTTGCACACAGATTCACATGGAGCCGACAGTTGTTGCCTCCTGATCAGGACGAACGAGTCCACATTCTGCACGAACCCGCCATGCTGGCTCTGCGTCGCCGCGAACTGAATCGCTTTGACGTCGTGATCTCGTCCGGCGAAAGTCTTACGTCACCGTCCGCTGCGTGTCAGTTCACCTCAGAGTTCTATCAGGCCGCACGTTCGCGAATGACGCCGGATGCCATTTTCTGCCAACGGCTTCGGCTGAGCGATCCGGGACCTGAGCCTTTGAAGGCTGTGATGGCAACGATGATGGCGGCATTTACCAACGTCGGAGTCATTCAGACGATGTCGGGTGAAATCCTGTTGCTGGCTTCAGACTCCGACAAGGGTTTAATTGATTCGGAACTTCTGACAAGACTTCAGCGGGATCATGTGCGTCGGGAAATTGCGACTGCTGGCTGGGATTGGGCTCAGGTCGCCATCCTGCCGCTGCTCGACGCGCGCGATCCGATCGGAATGTTTGGCCACGAATCTCCTCCGCACGCGATCTCTATCGATAACTGTGGTCTGGCTATGTCACTTCCTTTCGAAGTAATTCGCGCGGCGGATAAGCAGTCCGAACTGCACACCTCGTTCGGTCCGCACCAGCTGCAACTTCTGGCTGCTGTTCCGGCGGCCGAAGATCATGAGGAAGTCAAACGCCGAATGAGTGCCCTTTCGCAGCAACTGGAAATCCTTGCCGGGATGCCAGACCAGCCGTGGACATATCGCAAGTCGCTGCAGATGGAAATGAAGCAGAGTCCTCGTCCACCGCGCGATCTTGTTGAAAGCGGAAAAATCACCAAAGTGGCGCATCCGCTGGACGTGCTGCGTCAGCGATATTTCGTATCGCTGGGCAAAGCGTTGTCAGCAGCTAGTCGCGGAGAACTGAATAGCGAATTGATCAGCAGACTAGACACGTTCACCGAAAATTTTGAACCGCTCATCACCCACTTCGCACACTATGAAATCGTGCGCCTGCATGAACTTTCGCAGCACCCGTCACCGGTTAATGAATTCCGTCATCGACTGCACATTGTGTTCTTTACGGCACCTGTGGATGCTTCCGTGCGTCCAGTGATCTCCGCGATGCAGCAGCTTGTGGACCAACCATCGCTGGTCGCCGACGATACCGAACGCTACGACTTGCTGAACTCACTTCTGCAGAAAATGATCGAACGATGGGAAGCACGAACCGCATGGGAACCACGCTCCGCACTTCGCGTACAGAATGATGTCAATCTGTCCGTCGGAGTCGCCAACCGCGCGATGGCTCAGATGGAAGAAGTGTGCGACACTGCTGCTGTAGAAAAATCAGATTTCTACCTCCGCCGCCGCTTCGTCAACGCGGCACTCATCAAGCCTCTACGAGACTACCGCGACCAAGTTCTGGCGCATCGCATGAAGTCCGAAAAACCCGTTGAACAGAATACGGAAGATCCTAACGACGTACCACTGCTGATCAATTCAGACAGTGGACTGAATACGAACTGACGCTGTCGGCAATGTTCGTTGAAAATCGGGGCGTGAATGAAATTCGCTGCCGAAACATCGGCAGCTGCCCATTTTGCGTGCGGCTGTCTTTTACGGGGTTTGCGGTACCGTAGGAGAGCAGGAAATTGGGTTCAAATCGGTTCGGGCTGAGTTAGCGGGCCTCTTTTTGCCCGGATTGCTTCCAGCTCAAGTTCGAATAGCGACTTACCGG
>CANJQC010000161.1 GCA_947476295.1 Planctomycetaceae bacterium
AGTATGATTCTGCTTCTTCTGCGTCCAGAGTTGAATCGATAAAGTAAGCAGCAGCATACACAGAAGGCCGGACGGCATTACCAATGTCGTACTGACTTTTTCGACCACATTGCGATCCTGTGTCACGCCGAGCGTAGTCAGTCCCGCACCGATGACAGCGCAGAGCATGAGCAGGACTCGAAAGAACGAAGTTTGTTGATTGGGCGTGGCGTACATGCATTATTCTCCGCAACCATTTTGGGCAATCATGAACTCTTCAACCGTGCGCAACGTTTGAGGACTTCTCCCAGACGCTCTGCCGCAACTTGCGCCGACCAGTTATTCGCAACGTGTGCATGAGCCTGTTCTGCTATTTTCTGGGCTGTGGACGGATGCCGCAGCAGCGCACCGATGGCGTCGCGAAGGCCATCGACACTGCCTGCTGGTATCAACTGCCCGTAACGCCCGCCGTGAAGAATTTCAGCAGGCCCGGAACGGCAGTCTGAGGAGATCACCGAAGTCCCGCAAGCCATTGCTTCCAGCAACACGTTCGGCATTCCTTCAATCAGCGACGGCAACACAAACACATCAGCGGACCGATACCAGGCGATCGCGTTGTCCTGAAATCCCGTCAACTGTACTTCCTGACTAAGGTGCAGTTCCGCAATTTGTTGTTCCAGATTCTTTCGGTTCGAACCGTCACCAAGGATCGCAAGTCGAAACTCGATATCCTCAAACTTCTGACGCACCTGAGCGATCGCATCAATGAGCAGATGAAATCCCTTTTGCTCATTCAATCGTCCTGCTGTGACAATTCGAAATACACGCGACGCTGTTTCAACTCGCCCGCCAGCGTTCCACCAGTCATTGTTAATCGATTGCGTTGCCTGCTGCTGAATCCAATTCACATCGACACCGTTCTGCAGCGTTGCGATTCGATCTGGTTGGATTCCATAGAACCGAATCGCCGCTTCCCGCGCTCCATCTGACACCGCCAAAACCTGTGCCGAACTGTTATAGAGTCGATGCAGCATTCTGCGTTTGAACCATTGAAATCGCCCGGCCACCGGTGCGAAACCAGTCTCTGGATTCGTCACGATTGTGGACACATACGGCACGCTGGCTTTGCGGGCTCCTGCTGCGGAAATCAAGGTCATCAGAAACGTACGGTCATAGCTGACGTCGGCTTCAACTTCCCGCAGAAAACGCGAATAATCGTGAACGCGCCGTGAATGCATTAACCCCGGCAGATACATTCGCGATGACGTGACTCGTGTGTCGAACGACGTCACCGGCACGTCACCCGGAACCTGCAACAGCAGCGGCCCGGATTCGTAAATAAGATACAGAAACGGCTCGAAGACCTGACGATCCAGATGCCGCAACAGCAGAAGCATCTGACGTTCTGAGCCGCCGCCGTGCATGGCTCCGATTGAAAACACGACACGGATACGGCGCATGGCAGGAGACGCTCTCAGAGGATACTTGACCACTCGTTGCAATAATTACAGCGAACCTTTCCGCCGGCGGAAAGTTCTGCTGTGCTGTCCACCGTCGCTCCGCATTTCCCGCACTTGTACGCTGCAATGTGCGGCAGTTGTTGGGAAACAATGTCCAATACGCGACGTTTTCTATCTGCTCCCCATTCGCCTCGATGACGCTCCGTGTCTCGAGACGCCCAACGAAGCGTTCTAAACATGTTGAAAAACACGAAGCCTGAGGATCCCAGACTCGCAATGAACACCAGCGTGGCAACGATCGTAATGATGACGACTAGAATGCTGATTGACATGGTATAAGAATCGAAGAGCAATACCGGAAACATACCGCGACAACGACGTCGCAAGCAGCCAGATTCTACCTGCCAGGCCGTTTCAAGTCATGGTTGATTCAGAGCATCGCGAAATCCCGGATACCACGGAGAAAATTGGGTCTAGACTGCATGGAGCGTAATCTGCGATGTTCACAGGTTCTGTGGCCGAGCTCGATTGAAGCCACATTGCCGGACGAGGCGCGTCATTTCAAGCGCGAATTGCGTGAGCCGCAGCATTAAAGTCGATACAGCCGGAGTTTCCTGTTCCGGGTCAGGCAGAAGATCGGGATTCGCGCCAGCAAATCGGCAAAAAAGGCTTTCAAAGTCCTTGCCTTTCGGCAATTCTTGCATCTGAAGACAGTCGAGCGTCGAAAATGAAATACGTTTGGCAGCCGGTAGACCGTTGTGTCTCAGGATGGCCATTGGAATCTAATTCTGCGGACCGCTGTTCCTCGTTGGATCAGCATTGAACAATTTGGTCAGGCAGCAATCATTCAAGACGAAAGATTGACCAGGGACTGGACATGTTAGTACTCAGCCGGAAAAAAGACGAAAAAATCGTTATTGGCGATTCGATCACTCTTATGGTGATCGAAATTCGCGGCGACAAGGTCCGCCTGGGGATTGAGGCCCCGCGCGATGTGACCGTCCATCGCGAAGAAGTATACGAAGCCATCAAGCGAGAAAACGCGACCGAAAAGAAGCAGGAATAGCGCGAACTCGGTGACGGTGTTCGCACCGTCACCGGCAAGTGACCTGTTCAAATCATACCGACGTGTATTAATCGTTGATGTGTCAGCGGCGTTGCCACAAACCGCGATAGATCGGCAGTCCCAGTTTTCTTTTCTTGCGTTCAAAGCTGGTGTGGTAATCCATGTCGGTGGTCGCTTCCCGCTCAGCAGGCGTCCGGCATCGGATGAATTGGGGACAATGGTCCATAAGTCCCTGCACCATTTCGAAGTAGTCGGCGACGTCCGTCCAGTGATGGACCAAACCTTCCGGCTGGAGGATCCTCGCCAGCATCAAAACGAATTCATCGTTGAACAAACGACGCTTGTGATGCCGCTTCTTCCACCAGGGATCCGGAAAATACACATGCGCCGCATGAACGGAACCAGGCTCAACCATTTTCGTCAGCAACGTCCTGCAGTCGCCACCAATCACCCGCGCGTTGGGTAGATCTTGTTTCATCAGGCGTGTGGCGGTCCGACGTCCCTCCCGGTAGTCGATCTCCAGACCGAGGAAATTAGTCTGCGATGTCAACATCGCCGCGTTGAACAAAAATAAGCCGCGACCGCAGCCAATGTCCAGTTCGACCTGTTTGTCGTTGCCAAAGAATTCGCACCAGTTGAGTGACGAGCCAACATCTTCGATAGTCTGGAACCAGGGTTTCAGAGGCTTGATCGGGGTCGTTTGCATGTGTCAGCCTTTATTGACAGTGACGCCCAGCATCTGTCCTTCGAACATCAGTTCACCGTTGACCCAGCCTTGGAAATTGAACTGTGCCAGGCGGCGAGCCATAACACGCGTGACTTTGGCGATCAGATCAAGACGTGTGCCTGGATAAATTGGCTTACGAAAACGGACGTCGTCCATTCCGCCGAATCCCAGATAGTCACCGCCGATTAAGTCATACTTTCGCGCATAGAAGCCTCCAAGTTGAGCGGCTGCCTCACATTGCACAACACCCGGCATCAGCGGAAAGCCTGGCATGTGTCCACGAACCCAGAACTCATCATGCGATAACTGCTTGTATCCGACGATCAGGTGCTGAGAGCTATCGACATGAATGATTGCCGAAAGCTGTTCCATTTCAAACCGCTGTGGGTTGATTTCCCGAATCTGTTCCAGCGTGAACAGGGGTTTGCTGAAATCCAGCGATTGAATGTTGCAGATCGGTTCTGAAGCCATCGACGATTCTCTCTCCACGACGCGCGGCATCGCCGCTGCCTCTTCAATGAATTCCACGAGCTTTCTCAGGATCTCAATCTGAGAGACCCCGGACCGCGAATCCCCGCGCGGCCTGTACCCAAAAAGTCTATCCTCCACACTAGGAACAGAGCACGGTTTGTTTGCGGACGCAACAAGCACGCACCCTAGCCAGCACTCAGGCCGTTGGGGTGGAGGCAAATAATTCCGACCGGCCTGAGTGGACTGTTTTCTTCAGTCGCGAATTGCAATGGCATTCGCCAAGTCTCGCAAGTCCACAAGGGAAATACGCGGCATATTTTTCCAGTTCAAGGCATTATTTCCTTCGATCACGGCACGAACAGACGCTCTTGGTCCCAATTTGGCTGTTTTAGGTTGTTAACTGCGAGCTGAAAGCGTCTTCGTACCGGCATTGTCCAACGGAGAGACCGAAATTCCTGTCCAACAGGCAGAAACTGCAGAAAAAGTTTCCGGCAGAACAGATCTACACCGACTGCTGCCAATGTCGGCCAGTCTATATCAATGTTTCGGACTGTATTCAAATTGCCGGAAACCGCGTACGATCTGTTGGGGCAATGGTGGAAATATGTCGTGAAATTCTCCTAAGGAATCCAGTGATGAAAAAACTTGCGATGTTGTTTGGTGGGTTGTTACTTGGCAATGGTTGGGCCGTCACAGGGATGGCAGAGGTACCGACCGAAGCAGAGATTGTGGCTAGAGAGGAAGCGTTTTCGAAGTCGCTGTCCGGGTGCGTGCTGGTCGGATCGTTTACGACTGACAAAACGGAGATTAAGGACACTCCAAAGGCGGAACGATACGAAATTGAAAGCGTTACGAAAGCATCTGAGAATCTCTGGATCTTTATGACGCGTGTGAAGTACGGAAAACTCGATACAAAATTGCCGATTACTGTGCCCGTCGAATGGGCGGGCGATACGCCGATCGTAACGCTCACGAATGCAAATTTGCCAGGACTTGGTGAAGGCTTTTCGGCTCGCGTGTTGTTTTATGACAGCCGCTACGCCGGCACATGGCAGCATGATGCAATTGGCGGACATATGTTTGGGAAAATCGAACGAGCGACGGTAGATAAATCCTCGGACTCGAAGTAGCAGTCCACGTCAGTTCAGTGGCTTCGACGTTCGTCAATGCTTGGAATCCAAGCGTGCCATCGAGCGACCGAAAGAAAAGACCGCCTCGAGCTGGCTGGTCCTAGCGAGATTCTTTTTTCCTCGGGTCTGTTCGTGTACATTTGTTTTCGACAGATCGCCGTTTTGGACCGTTTTCGAAATGACTGCAGGCGAGGCGGAGCATTTTAATGTCCTGCTCAACGAAACCGGACATAGCGGAATACTTTGCGATGAACTTTTTTCCAACGACCAGCACGCGACGAGATTTTCTCAACGGTTCAGGCATCGGCTTGGGCTGCATCGCGCTGGGGGACATGTTGGCGCAGGATTCGGATGCGGCGGAGTCACAGGATCATGGTGTGTTGGGTCAGCCGCATTTCGCGCCGAAAGCCAAACGAATTATTTATCTTTTCATGTCGGGTGCGCCATCGCAACTGGATCTGCTGGACTACAAGCCACTGTTGAACAGGATGAATGGCGAACAACTTCCGGATTCAGTCCGGGGGACTCAGCGACTGACGGGAATGTCAGGAAATCAATCGTCTATTCCCTTGGTCGGTTCGCCGTTTAAGTTCACTCAGCATGGCCAGGCCGGTGCCTGGTTCAGCGAATTATTGCCGCACACCGCTGGCATCGCTGATGATTTGTGCGTCGTGAATTCGATGTACACGGAAGCAATCAATCACGGGCCGGGCGTGACGTTTCTCCAGACGGGAACTCAAATCGCCGGACGACCGAGCATGGGAGCGTGGTTGAGCTACGGACTGGGGCAGGATAACGCCAACCTGCCTTCGTTTGTCGTGCTGATTACTAAGAACAAAGGTGGCCAGCCGTTGGGCTCTCATTTGTGGGGCAGCGGGTTCTTGCCAACACGGCATCAGGGTGTGTTGTTTCGGGCGGCCAGAGATCCAGTCCTTTATCTTGGCAATCCCGGTGGTGTCAGCAGTGACAGCCGTCGGATGTTGCTGGATCGACTGAAGGAGCTGCATCAGCACCAAATGCAAGGAACTGCCGACAGCGAAATTCAAAGTCGTATCGATCATTACGAGATGGCATATTCAATGCAGTCGAGTGTGCCGGAAGCGACTGATATTTCCGGCGAGCCGAAGTCTGTGCTGGATGAATATGGACCGGATGTGTCAACGCCCGGTACGTTTGCGGCGAACTGTCTTCAGGCTCGCCGACTGGCCCAGCGCGGCGTGCGATTCATTCAACTGTATCATCAGGACTGGGATCATCACGGCGGACTTCCCATCGCGTTGCCGGCAATTTGCAAAGAAACCGATCAACCAGCGGCGGCATTGGTGAAGGATTTGAAACGCTGCGGATTACTTGAGGACACTCTGGTGGTCTGGGGCGGTGAGTTCGGACGCACGAATTACTGCCAAGGGAAAATTCAGCCCAATTTCGGACGCGACCATCACCCCCGTTGTTTCAGCATCTGGATGGCTGGCGGTGGTGTTAAGGCAGGATCAGTGTATGGCGAAACGGATGAATTCGGTTACAACGTCGCCACGGATGGCCTGCACATTCACGATCTGCATGCCACAATTATGCAGCTGCTGGGCATCGACCACGAACGACTGACCTACAAGTTTCAGGGTCGGCGCTATCGATTAACGGACGTACACGGGAGGCTGGTGGAAGGAATACTGGCGTAGACTGCGTTCGCAGGGAAAAACTGTTCGCGAGCGGCGAGTTCGTAGTTTTGGGTTTCAAGCGAGTCTGAGGTCGGGGCGTGACTTTCCTTTTCTTCATGCAAGAAATGGACAGCATCGAGATTTCCAAACATTCTTGGCAAGTCGCGGCCACGTTGTCCGTAAATGCGACAACCGATCAGGGTGCCGTCCGGATTTTGGCGAGTCCACTGGACTTCACCATTTAGCACCGCACGGTCTTTGGCACCAGCGGAACCGAACAGTGTGAACTTGCTGCCTTGTTTCAGAACACGCTGTGCATTCAGGCTGACGCCGCTAACGGAGTAATTTGTGATCCAGACAGGTTCAAGCTGCCCGTCGTTGTCCCATAGAATCCACGCTTTCCAGTTGCATTCGTAACGCAGACTGCTGCGCAGATCGCTCCATTCACGCTCAGTTAATCGATCAGGCAGCGGCATCGTCAGGAAGACCCCGATCTGCCAGCCGTGTTGACTCGGTCGGCACCAATGCACGATGCCGCGATTCTGCGTGACAGCCGTCACAAGATCGCTGAACAAAGCCAGTTGAACGGCGGTCCCGTAGCGCAGAGGCCGATCAGTAACGATCATCAGGTCGGTCCGAGCCAGTTCTTCCAGTCGCGCGGGGACTGGCGTGCCGCAGTCTAGGCAGACAGAGACGCAAATCTCAGCGTGTGGAATACGGCTCGCGTTACGAGCAGACGTCGTGGCGTGACGGGTCGCCGGTGAGGATAGCATAGCGCCTCTTTCAGCCACGGTGCCGGGCATCCGGAACGAGGACTGAGTGAAAACGGACAGAAAGTCGAATTCTTTATCGAGTTTACCCCGCCTTCCTGAACCCGCTTTTCAAAATCTTTTGCCTAACGAGAAAACTACCCGCCGGAAGTAACGATCAGTCCAAAATGCCCGGTTGTTCCAGTCCTTATCCCTGTTATGAAAGGGACTCCTGTTAGGCCCGGCAGATCTGACCGTCTAAGTGAATAATCCAGCAAAACATGCTGATCGATGGACTCATGTCAAAGGAGGGAACCTGTGGCAGGTCGTTTGGTTAGTGAGTTGGCATCGTGCATGAACGCCGAGTTTTTCATGTTCTTCTGGTTGTAGTGAGTCTTCCGTCAAAAAACGTTTTCCGTACTGGCGATAACTTGACGAGACGAGCGTTCCTTTGGACCTTCGCAACTTCCGCAATCGTTCGACGTGCGGTTGATGCTTTGGCCCTTGGCTTGACTAAGGCATTCTTCAACCGTCCGTCGAGCACAATTGGCAGAGCAGACCATGAAGTTTGAATCAATCTCAGGCAAACATCGATCACGACGCAGCAATTCCAGCTTGCAGGCTCCGGCGATTGTTGAGTCACTCGAAGCTCGTTCACTTTTGACGGTGCTGTCGCCGACGGTGCTGTCGCCGACGGGCACGGTCGATGACGCGACTCCCACGATCACATGGGAGGCCGTTGACACTGCGACAAGCTATGATTTGTGGGTGAGCGACGCTGAACAGCGAACGGTGGAGTTCATTAAAGACGACATCACCGCCACCAGTTTTACTCCGACAACAGAACTGAATCTGGGTCGCACACGAGTCTGGGTTCGAGCAAACTTTGCAAACGGAACTTCGTCAGCCTGGTCGGTGCCGACGGAGTTCGTTGTGAAGGTCAAGCCAGTGGTGACGGGGCCAGTGGGCCCATTTCTCAGTGCTCCGCAGAAACTGGATGAAACAAAACCTGCCATCACCTGGACAAGTCCCCCCGGAGCGTTCAGGTTTGAGATTAGCATCAGCGATCGGACAACTCTCACGTCAAGAACGATTCCCGTGCCAAACCTTACGCCGAAGCTGGATACCGATGGCAACACGCAGCCGGACGGCAAGGGCGATGTTCTGCGTCAGGAAGTGCGTTCTTTTGAACTTGAGGACGACCTGCTCATGGGCAGCTATCGCGTCTTTGTGCGATCACTGGACGATGGTGGCAGAACGTCTGACTGGAGTGACGCTTTCGATTTCGAAGTTGCTCCGCCGGTGAAGCTTCTGCGTCCCGCCGGCCCGACATTGAGAGATTCGCTGCCGACCTTTCAGAGTTCTCAGGTAGTCGAGTTAAACATCAGTGGCACCCCAACCGCTGGTTCTTACTCAATTGCGCTCACGACAGTGGGGGCTAATGGTCGGACCTTCAAAACAGCAATGCTGCCTTACAACGCAACCACAGGGCAGGTGCAGGCGGCTGTGCGGGTCCTGAAAGGATTTGAAAAGACGGATGTTATCACGACTGGCTCCACGCCGAATCTCACACATCAGCTGCGTTTGCCAACAAGTGTCGGTAAAGTGGCAGCTTCGGTCACAGAAACCGTCAATCCCGGTCAAGTCACCGTCATCGCAAAAGCTGCCCCTGGAATACTGCTCGAATGGGCACCTGTCGATGGTGCCACTCATTACGAAGTACAGGTCAGCAAGGTCAGCAAAGTTGGAGCTGACGAGAAACAAACGCAAATCTATTCTGTCCCATATCTTACGACAACGTCATATCAGATCCCGGCATTACTGGCGGATGGCGACTACGTATTCAGCGTTCGAGCCAAACGGCGTCATCAGGTGACAGAGATCAATCTTACTGGAACGCCAACTTCCGGCAGTTACCGAATCGTGCTGACTACTTTTGGAAAGGACGGAACGACCACGACCCAGCAGACTACTCCGCTCAGCTACGACTCAACGGCTGCCCAAATCAAGGCGGCCGTTGTTTCTCTTAAAGGATTCGAAAATGCGGACGTTATTGCCGGTGGTACGACTCCGAATCTGAAATATCTGCTGGAGATTCCGCAGACCGTTAGTCAGGTTAATGTGAATGTGGTCGGAAGCATCAGCCCCGGCAAGCTGACGCCTACGACGATATTCCCGGCCGAAGTCGTTGGTATCTGGAGCCGACTTGGCTACTTTTCGACGATCAAAAACCCCGTCGTCACCGGGCCTGCCGGAATTGTATCCACGAATCCAGACAAGCGACTTGTGACCGATGCCCGTCCGATAGTGGAGTGGACGCCAATCGACAAAGCTGGCCGCTACGACATCTGGGTGGAACTCTCAAACGCAAAAACTCCGTACCTCAGAACGACGGCATCGACCAATTTTTATCAGTTTGAACAGGACATCAAGCCCGGAAAATACCAAGTCTGGATTCGCGCTGTAAGCACGACGGGTGTACTGACGGGGTGGAGCGCGCCGTATGCGTTTGAAGCGACCGGAGGGGCGCCGATGATCACGTCGCCCGCAGCCAACGCCAACGTGCTTCCAATTCCGGACATCACCTGGACACCGGTGTCTGACGCAAAATCCTACGACATCTGGATCGCCAAGGTGGGCGACAAGTATGACTACATCCGCGCCAGTGGCATCACTCTGACAACATATACGCCGACGGATCCGCTTCCCACCGGCACGTACCGCGTATGGGTCCGAGCTGTCAAAACGGACGGCACGGCCCTTGCATGGAGTACCCCGATTACGTTTACAGTCACGTCGAATGACGCCGAACAGCCATCTGCTGAATTCCCCAAGTTGCTGGCCGCTCTGCTGCAGACAACTGGAGACGCTCAAGCCGACGCTGTTGCTGAAGTCGCAAAAAGGAAATCCATCGAACCCGAAATCACAAATGCTCCAACTGACATTGACGGCATCCCGTTTGAATCAACCGCAATATTGCCAACGCCAGCGGCCATTCCCGCAATGACGTTAGCAACCGAAGGCTTCATCCAGCAGCTGGCTGAACAATGCACGGCTGCAGAATGGTGGATGCCACATGGAACCGTGAGCTGAAATCTATTCCTGCGCTTCAAAAATCAATGGCGTCGAGGAATTTGGCGGAGCGACACGGAAGCGGACTCGGCCATCCAGTACGTTACGCAGCAGATCTCCAAATACTTCACCGCGCCAGCCATCCAGCAGTCGTGGTGGTCCGGTCTTTTCGCCGCTGCGAACGGATCGCACAAGTTCTGTGAGATCACGGTTCGTGCCGACCAGTGCCTGAGCGACATCCAGCTCGGCACACACATTTCCCAACGCCAGACCCAAC
Source organism: Planctomycetaceae bacterium (assembly GCA_947476295.1). Lineage (GTDB taxonomy): Bacteria > Planctomycetota > Planctomycetia > Planctomycetales > Planctomycetaceae > SXXK01. The sequence continues at coordinate 10,590 of CANJQC010000161.1, forward strand.
AGCCGCGAAATAACCTGTTCGTCCGATGAGAACTCATCCCGTGACCGCAGCCGCGGCGGCAGTTTGTCATCAGAAACGGAACACGCCTCATCGATCACAGCGACGATGTCTTCCAGTCGTTTCTTATACTCCGGGCGATTCAGGTCGCGCGTGGCCAATGCCTGCTGCACCGTCTTCGGTCGTCGCTTGGCAAGATCGATCAAAAGGTCGTCACGCAGAATTCTGCGTGGGGGGCGATTGCGAAACGCGGCTTCTTCTTCACGCCACTTCGCCAGTCGTTGAGCCACAAGCAGCTCACGACGCGGCAGTTTATGAATCCCCGAAACGCGTTCCCATGGCGGCGTTTTTTCCTCTTCGAAAATGTCCTCACACATGCGATCGAATTCCGCATGTGCCCACTGAAGACGGCCGCAGGATTCCAACGATCTGCTCTGACGTTCCCAGATCTCCGGGAGAAACGCTGCGTCTTCCAGAGCATATTGAATCTGTTCGGGAGACAGCGGACGACGCAGCCAATCGGTCCGCGTCTGACTGCTGGCCACTCGTTTTCCGAGGACTCGTTCTACGATCGCCGAGTACGATAACGGGTAGCTGCGCCCGCGAAGCCCTTCGGCAATCTGGATGTCAACCAGCTTCTTCGGTATCTGACCACACATCTGGACGCAGAATTTAATTTCTGCCTGGCCACCATGAACGATAACCGTGGTTGAGTCATCGGCCATGATGTCCCACCAGGAGGTAAGCGTCGCGACCGCCAGCGGATCCACCGCTACGCAGCGTTCAGGCGTGGCAAACTGCAGCAGGCCAAGTTCAGGTCTGTAGGAGATATCTGAAATGAATTCAGAATCGAACGCGACGATTCCACACTGCCGAATATGTTCGCACAGCTCCAGAAAGTCTTCATAGTTGGTAAGGATTTGTGTATCCATTGAGCGTATCGTTTGTGTCCGTCTGACATGGAGATTTCGCAACATATAACCGACGTCGAACGTTGTTCGTCGAGGGAAGGCCCATTTGACGCTGCTGCGCGTTTAGCCAACTAGGTGAGGTATAGCAGGTTAGCCTGCCCGGAGTGAAGCATAGATCCCGGACTTCTCTGCCCATCCCAACGATTTGAGAAGGTGAAACACCATCGCTGGATTTGAACGCGAAAACAGTTGAGAGAATTTGGACGAGTTTCGAGTTGTACGGAATCTAGTTCCTTCCGATTTGGTTGGTCGTCTTGCTCCGGCACCGAAGCCAACTGTTCTCAGTTGTCGTTCTACGGAACGGCATTGGGATCTGTGTCGAGCTGCTTTGCTGGAGGTTTTTCGTCAGGAAGAACCGTCGGGGCTGATGTGGCGTCGGGAGGAGATCGACGTCGGTGGTCTCCGCTGTGATGGTCCTCGAGTAGATCTCGATCGCCCGCTGCCATTCCTTTTCCGCTGCAAACAGGTCGCCGATGGCGGGCGTGGAACCTAGGTGGCGCTCGACGAGCTTGTCGAGCGCTTCCCATGCGTTCTTGATCGGATAGGTGCCCGCGAGTTTCACCCACGCGTCACGATTTTCTTCGCCGGGGAGCAACTGCCTCGCGGAGATGCGTCTGAAATAAAATCGCCCGGTATTGAAAAGCGAAAAATGGAAGTCCGCCTGTCCGTTCTGAGTGTTGGCAAGCCGGGCATCTTTCAGCGTGAAACTCGCGGTCTTCCACTCCGTGGATTTTTCGAGGAAAACAGATTCCGGAGACGTGGCGTAGGCGCTGTTTGGCGAGTCATACTGAAACTGAAGATTCCCTGAGCCGCTGGCCCAATACTCAATCTCCACTCGCACATGCATCACCTGAGCCTGTTTGAAGCTCTCATCGACGGCGAAATAAATATAACTATAACTGCTACCATTGCAGACTTCGGCGTTCGTTTGAGCCATGCGACACTCCTGTCCATCAACAGTGGCTGGTTCCGTCAATCCATCCCCAACGGAGTCCACCAGGTGGATGCCGTTCGATTCGTTAGGCTTGCCAAATAGCACAAAGTGTTCCGGCGGTTTCATTTCAATTATGTTTGACTGAGCCAGTGCGAGCGCCTGATTAGTCAGCAGGGCTTCGTCGATCGTCGCATCGGTCACGCTCCTTGCGTAATCGTCAACCGCCTGTGGCCACTGCTGTAGGGCAACGTGCGCGTTGCCCCGGCGACCGTACAGGCGCTGCAGGTCGGCGACTGCTGCTTCGGCAGTTTGATCGGTGAGGGCTTCGATGGCCGCCGTGTAATCGGCCACCTGGCTGGTGAAATCCAATTCCAGGCCGGCGAGTTCGGCGCGCAGTTCCAGCGACCCGACATCATGGGGAACCGTGGCCAGCCGTTCTTCCAACATGGCCTGCAGCGTGGAAAGCAACTCAGCGGTCAGGCCGTCGCTGACCGAGCCTCCCTTATCGTCGAACCCGACCCCCAATCCAACGACTGAAGCGTTAAATCCCGCCACCAGATGTGGCTCGTCAGGCTCCAGAGACTCCAGCGAAAAAGCTGGTGCCGCTGGAATGGGTCGAGGTTCTTGGTGAGATCACAGGTCGGCCACGAGCGATCAACACAGTGCGAGAATTCATGAGGGCTCTCGCCGGCCTTGGTGGCTTCCTCGGTCGCAAGTCCGACGGTGAAACCCGGTTGGCAGACCATCTGGCGTGGGCTCGAAACCCTCATCATCGCTCTCCTCGGTGACCATGCCGCGCTCAAAAAATGTGGGTAAGGATGAGCCC
>CANJQC010000162.1 GCA_947476295.1 Planctomycetaceae bacterium
AAATCACCGATCGCCTCCGATCGCAGAAAATCCTCGTCCGGACGCCGACCGAAAACTACGACAGCCTGACGATCCCTTTGCTGGGCCAGCACCAGGCACAGAACGCCAGCCTTGCTGTGATGACCGTTGAGCTCTTGTGGGAAGTGGGCTATCGACAAATTGACGATCCCGCGATTTCCCAGGGCTTGCGCACAACGCATTGGCCGTTGCGGTTTGAAGTGTTCGATCAGAATCCGACGATTGTGCTGGACGCAGCTCACAACTCGGATTCTATGACTGCCGTTGCAAACGTATTAACTGGTGCCGAATGGTCAAATCGCCGTCGCATTCTGGTCTTTGCCGCTTCCGCCGATAAGGACGCACGCAGCATGATTGAGATCATTCGACCGCACTTCAATGACGTGGTCTTCACAAGATTTGTCGGCAACCCTCGAAGTCGTAAGCCAGAGGAACTCTTGTCGATTGCAGAATCTTTGCACGACACCAAAAGTTCTGCGACTCGCTGCCACGTTGCTCAAAACCCGGCTGACGCTCTTGAGGATGCCAAGGAACTTGCGGGGCACAACGGCTTGGTGGTCGTCACCGGTTCAATTTTTCTGGCGGCGGAAGTTCGGTCGTTGCTGACGTAGAGTATGTGTTCGCTGCAATTTCTGTAGCTTGGACATTCATGTCCGAGTCTTCGCCAGACTGCTTTACAAATTCGGAGACTATTTGAGGCAACTTAACTTGTTCCTCGACGAGCGGTTTCTGGCAGCTCGACGGACATGAATGTCCATCCTTGCGTCAACTGATCTCCCACTTAACTCGGCTTATCCAACATCAAACTTCGGAGCAGAAAAATCGTCATCATTCGACGATTCTTCTTCCGTCGGCTTTGGTCGGGCTTCCTCAGTCGTTTTCGCGGATGGCGGAATGTAGGCTATCGTCTTTTCGACATCGCGAGAAGCCTTGTGGATTTCGTCCTGAAACCCGGAGATCCCCTTCTTGAATTCCGCAAAACTCTTGCCAGCATTGCGAGCCACGTTGGGCAAATTCTTGCCAAACAGCAAAAGCGCAATGATACCTACGATAATCAGTTCAGGAGTACCAACACCAGGCAGAAATCCCATGGCAGTGACTTCCTTTCAAAACAAAATCCTACGGAAGCTTGTCCTTTGAATCGTCATTGTCGTCTTCGCGCATGCCTTTTTTGAACTGCACGAGACTTTGACCAAGTGACCGCATAGTTCCCGGTAGGCGATTGCCAAACAGAACCATCACGATAACGAGTACGATGACTAATTCCATCGCTCCAGGAGCCCATGCCAGCGTGGGCTGAAGCATCGTTTCAAGAGTTGCATTGATCATGGCGGGACTTCCACAAACAGTTGTCAGGAACGCAGTAACTGCCACTATCTTACCGTTTCAACGCTCGGAGTCACAAAGGTGACATTCAAAATTGCCATTCTGGCTGAGGATTCGTCCTTAAAACTGGCAGACTTCCGCAAATGCGAAAAGTGTGCCACATTCGTTCGTCAAATGAAATTCAATCAACATCCAGAATCCACGAACTCGTTTACGGAAGGCTTCCCAACTTGTCTTTTGCCGGCGTCTGCCGACTATACTGTACTGTCATCACACGTTACAAGGGATTGCAACCGCAGTGAGGCCGGTTCGCTTCCGTCTCAGGACACTTCGACACGTTAGAAGAGAAAAATGGAACGCGTAATTGGAACAGACGAACTGCATTCCGGAGAACGTCGCAGTATTTTTGTGGACGACATGCCTGCTCTTGTGATACGAATTGAATCCGACTATTTTGTAGTCGAAGACATTTGTTCGCACGACGGACAACCACTAACGAATGGGTCAATTCAGGGCTGTTCAATTATTTGTCCTCGGCACGCCGCCCGCTTTGATCTTAAGACCGGCAAAGCGCTCTGCATGCCTGCGACCGAACCGATTCGCGTGTTTCGCACAGAAATCCGCGACGGAGCAGTCTGGGCCGAACTACCGTAAAACCTCAGACTGAATTTACAATCGTTCGTTTTTTGACCTCAGCTTTTCATGCTCACCAGGAGACCGCGAATGTCAACAGCCGAAGAACTCATCGAGACGCTGAAGCAGGTGATTGATCCGGAATTGATGGTCAACATCGTTGATCTTGGCCTGATCTATTCCGTCAACGAAGAAGACCGCAAAGTGGCCGTCGAAATGACGCTCACAAGTCCCGCCTGCCCCGCTGGTCCTCAAATCGTACAACAGGCCAAAATGGCACTCGAACGGCTTGATGACGTCGATGAGGCTATAATCACAATTACATTGTCACCTCCATGGACTCCGGATCGCATGACCGACGACGCAAAAGACATGCTGGGTATTTTTTAGGAATTGCCGCATTACTTTCGCATCTGGTGCTTTTCGAGCAGGGCCATTCTCTTCCCAAATCGCGAACTTTTTCTCTGAACAACGGTCCTGATCAGAAGCAACTTGCGATTTATCGGCTCAAAGCTAAACTTCGCAGCCCTCCCGATCCGATGACCGGCTCGGCGGCACCATCGCACTCGTAGCTCAATTGGATAGAGCATCGGTCTACGGAACCGAAGGTTAATGGTTCGAGCCCATTCGAGTGCAATAATAAAAGCCAGTGTTTTACCGCCTCAAAACGGTGACACTGGCTTTTTGTTGTCAGATTCAACACCCAAGTGTACCCAGGTACAACGGAGTGTTTCGTCTAATCAGGAGTCCTTCGAAGGATTCTCCGGATCTGGCTTGAGTATTTTGTCCAGAACTTCCGCATCCCGCTGGACGTCGCCGGGGGCGTAGTGCTTTCGCGTTGTCTCCTAGGACGAATGCCGCATAACTCGGCAAATGATCAGGGGCGGAACGCCAGCTTCCAGCATCTGTTCGCAGCATGACCTTCTGAGATCATGGGCAGAGGCATACTTGACGCGGCGTCCCGATTTCTCAACTGCAGCCTCCACGACGATATTGGCGGCCTTCCCGATCCGGCTGATCACTTTGCCAACCCAGTCGGAATCAGGACGCTGATGGCGAACTCGCCGTCCGAATCTGGTTTGCAGCGATTTTGGATCAAAAACCCAGCCGGTTCGGTTTTCCACAGGTGTCTCCAGCAGCAGTGCTGCAAATCTTGGGAGAAGTGGAATCTCATCGTCCGTGTTGTTCTTCTGCATGGCTGCGGGGATCGCTAGAACAGGAAGTGTTCCGTCCTTCCACCTGGGACGAATTGTCCCAGGTTTGTCCCATGAGACGCTCATCAGTTCGTTGATGCGAAGTGCGGACTCCCAGAGCCCACGGAGGCCAGCCTTTGATCTACCCGAGCGAGCGACGCGAAACTCTCCCAGCGGCGATCGGACTTGTTTTTGTCGAGTCGTGGAAGTCTTTCTTCGCGACGACGACTTGGAAGCCCTTGTAAGCGGCCCAGAATCGCTGCATGATGGCATTGATGGATTGGGAAGGATCCAGCGCGGAACGTAATCGTCATTCCATACGTCCGCTCCAATGCAAGGAGCGACAGGTATTGCGACAGGAATTGTTGGCATTTCGGCCAATTTTGTGTCCTCAGCTTCGGCCAGAAGCAGCAACTGTTTGATCGAATCCGATTCGAGGAGTGAAGGATTGCCAAACATCGATTCTGCTGGATTGAACTGAATGCTGAGAGCTTGATGTGCGTTTTCCGCAACAAACGAACCTTGCATCTCGGGCAGAGAAGATACGCCAGCGTAGAGCTGCGGTTTGCTTATGCAAATCAAGAGTGGGTGAATTGCTTGATAAGCTTCCTCTAGGTCGTATCCCAGACCGCAGGCCGAAGCGTTTTGAAAGGTACTGCTTCAGAGCTTCCCGCTCGCTTCAAGTGCAGCCTGAATCGTTGCGAGTGGCAAGAGCAGTGAAAGTGGCGCGTCCGAAAGGGCAACCGCTCCGTACGAGGCATACCATTTTGCTGCTCGCACGGACTTGGCGTCAATCAGGATTGCCACGCCACCAACTTCGGTCGCTGCGAGCAGACATCGGCGGCCAGCGGCGAGGATCAATTGACCGCCCATACCCTGTCCTTGGAATTGCCCACTGACCGCTAATCTGCCTAGCCTAAAAACGGGCACGTCGTACCGCGCAAGACCCTTTCGAACAACATCAGGGACGCGAGCATACTCTAGTGAAGCCGGGCAAAGACTGTAGAAACCGAGAATTGTCTTGCCGTCCGAATTGGAGATGGCCAGGAACGTCTTGGCGGCACCCTTGTCATGATTTTTGCGGGCGTGGTGTTGCAGGAATTCATTCAACGCCGATTCACCGCAATCGAAGGAATCTCGATCGTGCTTACGGGAGATCGGCTCTTCATGCCAGTCAGGAAGACTCATGACCGTTTCGGCAACGCACGGGCTGCTTTTCGAAGTTTCGCATTCGGAGCTGGCGGGTTTTCCAGAAGTTCCAGAACACGCCGACTGTCGCGTTGAGAAAGTATCACTCGTTCGTGTTCTTCGATCACCAGTTGCGCTTCCCGCAATGCGGTGCGGAGAATGAAGTCTGTCATATCGGTTTGCGCGAGAGCAACCGCTCGCATGATCAGCGCCTTGTCGGCTGTTCGGATACGCAGGGCGACTCGACTGTTGTCGTTGATAGCGGCTCGTGGCATAGTATCTCCTTTTGTGTGTACACATTCAAAGCGTACAATACAACGAGCTGGAAGTCAACACGTTTGCGGTGAATGAGGCATGTCTGTCCACAGACCCGTTGTAGCGTCGCGCCATCCTGCTCAAGATGCCCCGGGTCAGGCCACTTTTGTCTGGAACATGGGCTACCACGCAAAAGGAGCGGCCGAGGAAATCGATCGGCTCTTCCGGGAACTGTTTCCGGAAATTGCCGCGGAGTCATTCGGCGAGAGCCAACGAATCCAGATCAATCACAAACCATAACGAAAACGAACAAGGAGGCTCACCGGGCTGATCGCAATGTTGACGCTCGGATGCCCAGCCGTTGTGTGAAAGCCTGGAGCGTATAGAGTTCATCCGGATTGATCACGCCTGTGATCAGTTCATCGCCGGTTGCCATTTGTGAGCCTTTCCTGCTGCGTGGTGAATAGGGATTCCTAAAGCAGCGGAGCCATTCACATTTACTCCGACGAGAAGGCAATGGAAGCACCAATCCTGATCTTCCGGCGGATGCCAGCGTGGATGTGTTTCTGCATGAGGTCGAAATCGATAACGGCGAGACGCTGTACCTTGTGACAACGTTCGGGATTAGTGCCGAACATGCGGCTGAGTTTTACCAGCGACGTTATGATGTGGAGCATGATATTCGCGATCTGAAAGTGAGTCTGTCTCTGGAGAACCCGCGGTGTCGGAGTGTGGACATAATGAAGAAAGAGTTGCTGACATCAGTGGTGGCTTACAACCTTGTGATCCTGTTTCGTCAGGCGGCAGAAGTCGCGAAGCTGCCTCCGCGCCGTCTGAGCTTCAAAGAGGTATAGTACACATTTCAAAGTTTCTTTCTGAACCAGCCACCGTGTTCGTTGCCAGAATGGCAGACCCGCTACGACAATGCTCTTTAAATCGCAGCGAAAGACAAACTTCCAAACCGCCCCGGTCGAAGCTACAAACGCAAGGCTCACCCACGACGACAAAAATCCACTAGATTCATGAAACTCGACAACCAAAAACAAGAACAGAAACCACAACAAACCAACCCTGAGAAACCAAAGTGAGTGCCATTGAGCGTGAGCCACCGGTTGGCGAACATGAATTTCCCAAGGCCTAGTGGGGCGAAACATTTGCGATTGTGTCGGCCTTTCAGGCCTGAGAAAATCAAACCTCAAAAATCCGGGGCCACACGGCCCCGGCAATGGATGTATCGGCCCTCCTGGGCTGGAATCCCTCTGGAAAGTCCACGAACTATGAACGGTCGGGACAGTGTCAGGTTCACCATTCTGCTGTGTCTGATTTTCAGCGCTGGCGCTGAGCCTGCGATGGCTCAGGACGGTGAGGCTGTTGATGCGTCGGCGTCGTTGACGCTGGACCAGCTCAGGGCGGAAGGTGCTCTGCGGTCGCGGTATCAGCAACATCGTGAGCCCGCATCTGCGGTTGCGGAGGATCCATCAAAGGACAGTCTGGCGTCCTTCAGGCAGCATGTTGAACCCGTGCTGAAGGAGACCTGTGTGCAGTGTCACGGGCCGGATTATGTTGAAGGCAATATCCGGATCGACACGCTAAATCCTGACCTGGCGAATGGCCCCGACGCGCACTGGTGGCTGGAAATTCAGGCTGTGCTCAGCAACGGTGAGATGCCTCCACCCGATGCGAAGGAACTCAGGGACAGCGATCGCAGCAAAGTTGTTGAGTGGCTGGCGGACGAAATCCAGAGAGCCTCGAAGGTGCGGCGCGCGACCGGAGGACATTCGTCCTTTCGTCGGATGACACAATACGAATACAACTACGCTCTGCAGGATCTGCTTGGTGTGCCGTGGAATTTTGCAAAGGACCTTCCACCGGAATCACACTCGGACGATGGTTTCCAGAACAGTTCTGAGTTGCTGCATATGTCCGTTGGGCAACTGGAATCGTATCGTCAAATCGCTCTGAATGCGCTGCGGCGAGTCACCGTGAAAGGTGAGCGATCGCCAGTGATTCATTGGGGCGTTTCGATGAAAGAAGCGGCCGATCGGGAATGGCCTAAACAGCAGCAGGAACTCGACAAGGTCAAAGAGCAGTTCAAAGACGATCCGGCAAAGCTTCAACAGGAAGTGGATCGACTGACTGCCAGCTTCAGGCAACCTCATGATCGGCCATATTACCGCCAGCTTTCGAGTGGCAATACGGTGCGTGCGGCATGGGGCTATGATGGCGCGAAGTTCGCTTTTAGCCCGTCCGCTGACGAATCGAAGTTTCCCGAAACCTTCGACCATGTCGCCATCATACCGTCCGGGGGCAATCAGGAAATCACCGTTGAGCTTGGTGACACGATTCCTGATGAAGGCATCATGCGAGTTCGGATTCGTGCGTCGAAAGAAGCGACCGAGGAAACTCGGATACCCAGTCTGCAGCTGGAGTTCGGGTTTCAGGCCAGCAATGAAGGCCGGGCGGAAATCCGAGTGAGTACTGCCGACACGCCGATCACTGCGACAGCAGATGCACCGCAGATTCATGAGTGGGATGTGCCACTCGGCGAAATCTATCCGCGGAATGCGTTTCGTGGTGAGTCGAAGATGGGAGACCTGCCCAGTCCTTCCGAATATATCCGCTTCATCAACAGTTCAGTCCCACAAGGCGGACATGGCGCGATTCAGATTGATTACGTTCAGGTCCTTGCTCCGTATTATGATGAATGGCCTCCCTCTTCTCACCGGCAGATCTTTCTCGACAGTGAACATCGCCACGATGAACCCGTCTACGCCAAAGAATTGCTGACTCAATTCATGACACGCGCGTGGCGGCGCGAACTGAGCGATGACGAAGTTCAGCAGAAGCTCAAACTGTTTCACTCGATCCGCGGGCAGTGTGACAGCTTTGAAGATGCGATGCTGGAGGTTCTGGCGACCGTGCTGTCGTCGCCGAAGTTTTTGTACGTCGTGCGTGAAGACGTCGAAGCCCGCGAGCCGTCCGTTGGGTCCGAATCACCGAATCGACTACCACCGAATCGGCTGTCACCGGACGAACTTGCCACGCGTCTATCGTTGTTCCTGTGGTGCAGCGTTCCGGATGACACGCTAAGAATGAAAGCGTCGAGGGGCGAACTCGACGATGCAGCCAGCCTGCGTCAGGAAGTCGACCGGATGCTGAAGGACTCGCGAGCAGAACGCTTTGCCGAGCAGTTTGTCCATCAATGGCTCGATATGCAGCTCCTGGATTTTCTGACGCTGAAGAACGCCGATCCGTCGCTCAAGGAATCCATGCAGGCGGAACCTGTCGCGTTCTTTCATGAAGTGCTGCGAAACAACGAAAGCGTGCTCAACTTCATTCATGCCGACTATATAATGGCGGATGAACGGCTGGCTGTGCATTGTGGCCTGCCGGATGTGCGAGGCAACTCTTTTCTACGCGTTGCGCTGAACGACAGTTCGCATCGTGGAGGCCTGATGACTCAAGCCGGACTGATGGCCATGAATTCCAACGGCACGGATTCCCATCCATTGAAACGTGGAGTCTGGCTGCTGCGTTGTGTGCTCAACGATCCGCCTCCGCCACCACCGGCCGCGGTACCGGTGATCGATCTTGCGGATCCGGAGATTGCAAAGATGACACTCAAGCAGCGCATTGAGAACCATCGGAATCAGGCGGCTTGCTTTTCATGTCATTCCAAAATCGATCCGTGGGGAATCGCCTTCGAAAATTATGATGCTCTTGGGCGCTGGCGCGACGACGTCAACGGAACCCCAGTGGATGCCTCAAGTATGCTGTTCAATCAGCAGGAGCTCAAAGGATCGGACGGGCTGAAGCGATTCCTTCTGCAGAATCGACAGGATCAGTTTCTCCGTGCGATGGTGCATAAACTTGTAACTTTCGCTCTTGGAAGGTCGCTGACCTTCAGCGATCATGCAGACATCGACATCATCACCGCGAACGTTCGGCGACAGGGCGACGGGCTGGCCACAGTGATCAACTGCCTCGTGGCGAGTGATTTGTTTCAAACGAAGTAAGGTCTCTCAAACATGAACCTCAACTCACTGGATCGTCGCCGATTTCTTCGTGGAACCGGAGTGGCTTTGGCCTTGCCGCTGTTCGAGTGCGTGGCGTCGTCGAGGCTACAGGCCAGCGAAGACGCCAGCCCAGTCAGGCGACTGGCGTGCATCTATTTCCCGGACGGTGTTGGGATGCCGTTGCCGCAGGATCCGGCCTATAAAGACTGGGCGTGGTTTCCACATGGAAATGGAACCGAGTTCACATTTTCAAAATGCGGTGAGCCGCTCGAGCCTCTGCGGAATGACCTCACGATTCTGTCCGGGTTTTCGCACCCGTCCAGTCGCAAAGTGCATGGTCACTGTAATGCAGATCAGTTTCTGACGGCTGCCGCAACGGCGACCAGCGGGCCGTACCAGAACACGATCTCACTGGATCAGGCGTACGCTGCGTTCGTGGGCAACCAGACTCGATTTTCATCGATCGTGATGTCAACCGATGGTGGCACAGGCACACCTCGCGGAGCACAGACGATTTCTTTCGATCACAACGGCCGTGCGATCCCGGCGGAGAATCGCCCGAAGCGCGTCTTCGACATGCTGTTTGTCAGCAGTGATCAGGATGCTGCTCGACGACTGGCACTCAGCAAGAGCGCGCTGGACGATCTGATGGAAGATGCTGCTTCGTTGCGAAAGAAGCTGAATTCTTCGGACCAGCGCAGTCTGGATGAGTACCTAGAATCTGTGCGCGAAGCAGAACGCCGCGTGGAAAAAGCACGCCACTGGATTAACACGCCGCTGCCGGTGGTGAAAGCTGATCATCTGAAGCTGGACATCACCCCGGACGAACCTCGGGCCTATGTCCAGACGATGTTTGAGCTAATCTATCTCGCCTTCAAGACCGATTCGACTCGCGCGGCGACGTACCAGATTGGCCGCGAAAACGGTTTTGGAATCAGCGACCATCTTGCCAAAGCGGTTGGCTTCAGTCTGGCCCATGCACTGACTCATGAGACAAAGAATCCGAACGGATGGGAACGCCTTGGGATTTACTGCCTGTTCCTGAACGAAGAATTTGCTCGATTTGCCACGCGTCTTCAGCAAACTCCGGAACCTGCCGGGCAGGGCAGCATGCTCGACAATTCTCTCCTGTTGTACGGATCCGCCTCAAGCGCCTTTCATCTGTCCCGCAATTATCCACTGGTCCTTGCCGGCGGAAAGAACATGGGCTTCCGCCACGGTCAGTACATCAACGCCGCCGGTGCCAATCCGCAGGCCGGTGCCTGGGACGGAGGCACCGAACCTTGGCAGCTTGAAGTGACTAAGGAAGACAGGCCTCTCTCCAACGTCTTCGCCACGATGCTGAAACAACTCCAGGTGCCGACAGAGAAGTTCGCCGACAGCGATGGTCTGGTGAAAGAGCTTCTGACCGAGGGAGCATGAGTGGAGAACTGCGAAGGAGAGACTGGAAGCAGTGCGGTTCTCGATCTCACGCCTTCTCTCACCGGCGCAGTTTGAAGTACGAGGGCTTTAGGCACAGCGACAGTGCAATGCATATGCGACATTGGGGTTACGGACCGGGGATCGAAGGCCATTGCTCGTGGCAATCCGGCTCTCTCGAACGTACGACCGCACGAATCAAAATCAATTTTGTTGGCGTCGAATTTAAACTCGAACGCGTGATCCATCCGTACTCGCGACGACGACTTGGGTGGCAGTCGCTTCACATTTCTTGTTGCTGTTAGCCGGCATCAAAATGGACCGGCACGATCTCGGCCTTGGCAACTCATGACACGCCCTCCTGTGCAGCTTGTCCGCTTTAGCGACTCAGCCCGACGCGACGGCGGGCGAGCAGGCAGGCGTCTCCGGCGACCTCAAAGTCCTCACAGTTCTTCGGACGGGTGGCATAGTGGCGACAACGATACGGTGTCGCCGCCGCGCCATCCCCATCCAACGCAACGCAAGTACCGCTGGGGCGCGGAACGATATGCGCGCCGTTATGGAGTTGCACAAGTTCCGGGTGCAACTTCCTGAACGGGTCGCGTGCAGAGACTGGCAGCAGATCGAAGCCCTGACGACAGCACGCGCCGCAATTCGCGCAGTCCTCAGCGACCAACTTTCGCTCCCAACGTTCGCACGCCTGCTCATCGAAACGAATGGGGGGCGCAATTTTGTTCGGTGGCTTGTGCTGACGACAGCGTAAGCCAGACTTTCCGGAAACGGCCCAGGCGCATGACCCGCAGCGCAAAGTTTCAGAGCCAGACAGCAGCGAGCCTAGGCGGTGACGGGGGCGCGTCACACTCCAAAGCGAAGACGGCTGAGCCACGCCACGAACAGCATCAGCAATCGCTGCCGTGGCGGACAGGCTGCGCTTCAACACCGATTCAAAAGGTGACTTCTGCGCCAGTTGAAACCCGGTTTGAGCGATCGCGATCGCCGGATCGTCACCGTCTCTCAGCGGATCCTCCGGCAGCGCGTCCCAATAAGGTCGCCAGTTCGTGGTCACCGCCATAAACGCACGCAAGCCGAATGGGGCCGAGAGCGCCGCCTGCAATCGATGGCAGGCGTATTCGTAGATCAAATCGCGACTACTGGTATTAGAAAGTCCCCAGTCGGGCAGATCCTTGGCGCGGATCCCCGACACCAGCCAGTGGCAGATTTCATGAAAAATCATCTGGGCCAGGGAGTCGTCGGCATCGAAATCGGCGGCAACAGAGATCGTTAGCATCCCTTTGCCATCGTAGGAGGCATACGCCTCAGCCGAGCGCTGCACCTCCAGCCCCAAGTCCGCGGCAGCACGAAGCCAAATCAAATCGACGGGGTCTTGGTAGCGATGAACAATTGGGCGCTCGAACATAAATAGCCTATTTGTACTAACGAATATTCATGCAACTTACTTGCATGGCACGATTCCGGTCTCTGGGGTAGTCGTACTTGCGACTGCAGTCGCCTACGTGCGTTGCGACTAAAACAAGTCGGAATGGCTCCGCTCGGATTCAAAAGCTCCACCGTTATGCAACTATTGATGCTCGCGCCGCCAATGAGTCACCGCCGCAATCACCTTATTATAGGAGCAGGCGAGTTGCCAGCGCTGGCGCGGGTTCATTTGAATCGCAATCATCAATAGGCAATTCAAACGGAGCACTCGTGCATCTGGATATTTCGCCACATGAAGATTATCGAACAAATGGTCGACTTTTTCAAGTATCCAGCAATCGGTCAATATTCGCATAGTCGCCGGAAAACGTCGCCGAATATCGAGTGAGCGACGGACGTCGCGAGTGCGGATGGAGAGCGGTGAGTGACGCTCTCCAACAATTCTCCTTCACCGCTCGCCGTTTCAACCCAACATCCACGTCTCCCACAGTCTTCACATTCACCAGCGCCGCCACGCTCGCCTGCAACACCAGCCGCATCAGTTCCTGCTCTTTCACCGCAAGCTCGCTGAACGTCTCGAGTATGTCGTCAGAGGGGCATCACCGCCGCCATTTTCACAATCAAAAAACTGCGAGGAAGCAGGCGAGAACCCCGCAGAGTGGGAAACGTCTTGATTACTCATGTCACGCCCTTTGCGCCAAGCAAGCTTGGGAGAGGAGCCCTAGGCAGCAGCAAAGTTGGGGTTGCGTTGCGATGTTGATCAGGTGAGATTTGTTTACGGTATTTGAGGGAAAAAGGCGAGACGTCGTTGAGCCTGTACGGAGACTGGCAGATGTTCTTTGCACCACGCTTTCACGAGTTTGCGACGTTGATCACCCGATTCAACGTCCCACCATCGAATCGTTCCATCACTCCCCGCAGATGCGACAGATGTTTCATCCGGAGAAATCGCCAGAGCCAGAATCTCGCCCGTGTGTCCGGCCAGCGTTTGCAGCGTGTCACCGGAGATGGCATCCCAAAGCCGCAGCGTTTCATCTCGGCTGGCCGAGACGAGACGCGTGTCGCTGGACAGGAATGCGAGTGAGGTGATCGCCGACGTATGCCCCCTCAGAACTTGCTGCATCTGGCCAGTAGACACATCCCAAAGCCTGACCGTCTTGTCGTGGCTTCCGGATGCATGTAGCTGGGAGTGCCCATCACGGCACCGGTGCGTGTCATCCCGCTGTCAGTGTCCGTCTTTCTGGCCAGACCAAAGTCAGTGACCCTGGGTTCGCCATTCTGATCCAGCAGTACGTTCGCTGGTTTGAGATCGCGATGAATCACGCCTTTGTCATGAGCGTACGCAATTGCTTCCGCAATCTTCTTTGTCAAGGTTGCCGCTTCGGCCGGAGGCAGTGGGCCATCTTTGACACGATCAGCCAGGCTCTTCCCTTCAATGAAGCCCATCGAAAAATAGTGCTGGCCTTCGTGTTCTGCGATTTCAAAGATCGGCACGATGCCCGGATGATCCAGATTGGCTGCGGCTTCCGCTTCGGTAAAGAAGCGTCTGACCTCTTCACCTGACGCCAGTTGTCCTGACAGAATCATCTTCAGGGCCACGATGCGATTCAGATTCACCTGTCGGGCTTTGTAGACCACCCCCATATCTGCGATACGACATTCGCGATCTGCCTGACACTGTTGACCTGCTGCTGCCACCGGGAGTTCGCAACAGTCGCAGCGAATTCGGGACGGAAGTCATACTGATTCTGGGGTACCTGCACTACTGGATTGGCGTCTCACAAGAGAACGCCATCAGCATCATGAACTTTTTCACGGG
>CANJQC010000163.1 GCA_947476295.1 Planctomycetaceae bacterium
CAGCACTGAGCAATTCAAATCGCATTCGCCGCATTCTTGAATTATACAACGACATGAAAACTTGCGTTGCCCGGATTACGAGGACAAGGATGCAGCTGGCTTTGTGCGTGGCGTGGCCCTGTTTCCTGCGAACGTGCTGGCATGGGTGCTCGCCAGTTCTTCGCAGCAGCCATCAAGGCAAAGCTGATCGATAAAAATCCGTTCGATGGAATGCCAGTTTCAGTTGGCGGCAGCAAAGACAAAGCCCGATTCATCGCCGAAGCGGAATCTCAGAAGATCCTGAAAGCCTGCCCCGATCTGCAATGGCGGCTGATCTTTTCACTCTGCCGCTACGGTGGCGTGCGTTGTCCGTCTGAAGTTCTGGCGTTGACGTGGGAAAACGTTCTTTGGGATTCGCAGAGAATCATTGTCACGGCCCCAAAAACCAAGCGTTATGCGGGGCACGAAACCCGAGTGATTCCCATGTTCCCTGAACTGGCGGGCGTTCTGAATGAAGCCTACGAAGCGGCGTTTGATCGGCTGGATGATAAATCGGCGGTTGTCAGCGGCCCCGTTGTCACCCGCTACACGTCTGCCTCACAGAACCTACGAACGACATTTGACAAGGTCATCAAGCGGGCTGGATTAGTTCCATGGCCGAAGCCGTTTCAGAATCTGCGGGCAACACGAGAAACGGAACTGATGGAAACCTACCCTTCCCACGTTGTCGTGGCATGGATCGGGCATTCCGAAACCGTGGCTCGAAAACACTACCTGCAAGTGACTGATGCACACTTTGAAAAGTCCGTCATTTCGAAGCCGACGGAATTGGTGGCCAGTTCAGAACTCAAAACGGCAACGGAACCCAGCGAATTGGTGGCCATCCAGGTGGCCAGTCGGACACGCGAACTGGTGAAAACTGGGCAACCATCAAAAAAAAAGAACCCGGCAAAACTCAATGTTTTACGGGGTTCTGCGGGTGAGTTAGCTACTGTGCGTGGATCAGAAATAACCCGGCCAGGGCTCGAACCTGGAACGACAGAACCAAAATCTGTTGTGTTACCATTACACCACCGGGTTACGTTTACGATGCACCGAAATCAGTCGTTGCGGAGTCGAATGCCGACCTCACCGAGTTTCAAGCGGATTTCGTTCAGTGACGTCACGCCGAAATTGCGACTGGAAAGCAGTTCATCGGGTGTGCGCGACACCAGTTGGCCGATGGTCTGGATATTCAGCCGCGACATGCACTTCCGGGATCGCACAGAGAGATTCAGATCGACCACCAGTTTGTTCATCATCGCCTGTTCTTCAGGCGTCATGCTCTGATCGATAATGTGCTCTCGCGAATGGATCTTGTGGAGATTCAGACCAATTCGCAATCCATGGGCCGATAGCAGTTCGCGAATTTCCATCAACGATGTTTCACCGAAATTCTTGCCGGACAGCAGCTCCTGCTCGCTTACTTCAGTCAGATCGCCCAGAGAATTGATGTCCATTGCCTGCAGACAGTTGCGACTGCGGACAGACAGTTCAAAGTCGGTGACTGGTCGGCTGAGCAATTGTTTCATGCGGGCTTCAGTGCGAACCTGATCTTCATCAATGATCTGATCCTGAGCGGCATCGATATCGCGCAGATACAAGTGAGCGAATTCATTCGTTGGATCATATTCACGGACTCGGCGAAAGCAGAACGCTGCCGCTTTGTAGTTCTCGCGGTCTTCGTACAGCAGCCCCAGATTCAACAAAGCCCCGACAAAGAATGGCGGTCGGGACAACGAGCGTTCGTACAGCCGAATTGCTTCATCATCATTTCCTCGCAGAGAATTCTCGGCGGCCAGCCAGAAGAGTGCACGTGAATGATGCGGATCCATATCGACCGCACGTTCGAAGTATTCGACGGCCGTCAGTGCATCACCGCGGTCCGCCCAGATGCAGCCCATCTGGAACGAATACTCAGCTCGGCTTGCTGCCGAAGCGGCCACGCTGCGGAGCAGTTTTTCTGCATCATCGACCCTGCCCGAAGCACGGATCGCGCCTGCTCGACGCAAAGCGCAACCGACGGGATCGTAACCCGCGCTGCCCGCCTGTTCAAAACGATCGGCCGCCTCCGCAGTGCGTTTCAGCGATGTTAGACACTGACCGTGAATAAACATCGCGACTCCGTCACGGGTCACTCCGGAAAGCAGCCTGTCCGCAGTTGTCTGACGCGCCAGCAGGTAGGCACCCACGCCCCCACGGGCCATCAAACTTTCAGATCTTTCGCCAGCTTCAAAGCGGCGAGTCATCTCACCCACAACCTGGCGCACTTCGGTCAATTGGGAACCGCACACAAAGTTTTCGAGCTGATTGAGCTGATCTGCTGTTAACAGACCATCGGCCTCAAGAAGATCTTTTACGTTGACCATAGTCGCTAAAGCCACTTCGTTCATTTCCTGACAAATCCACAAATCACGCCGGAGCAACCTGCCACCGACGTCACGTACTTCTAATCCAAACCTGCGACAGCATAAACTGAAAATTAGCCGATTCGGGCAAGCGTACAAACGCACCACCATCCAAGAAGAACGGGGTCTCAATTTTGACGTCGGATTTGGAAAACCGATTAGTTTAACGCAATTGCGAGGTTGACACAAACGTCAAAGAAGATTCCGGTACCGGCGACGATTCGGGCTATTTCTGAAGTCGCAAATTGTTGTGATGAAACACGTTGCAGCGAATCGGGCATCCAAACCACATCAGGGAACCCATGGCACATTACACCGGCTTCGTCGGCAGGCCAGTGATAATTTGTCCTGCGAATCGCACGCTAAGCCTGACTCGCCTGTCGGTAGTCATGTGGAATTGACCATCGTTGGAGTGTAACTACAGACGATTGTCAAGATGTTTTGATTGGTTTGCAACGCGCGGGCAGGGAACGGAAATCGGTGCTTTCAAAATCGGCCTGAGAAGTCTGATCAAGCGCTGCAACGACGCCGGAGCGAGAGTGATTCTGTCAACACCCAGCGTGATTGATGAAAAGCACGACGGATCAAACGCGATGGATACGATGCTGGACGAATACTCTGCCGTCAGCCGCAAAGTGGCGATGGAAACGGGCGCAACGCTGCTGGATCTGCGGGCCGCATTTCTGGCAAATCTGAAAGAGTCCAGAACGTCTGAACAAGGGATTCACCCACGGCTACCTGATCACATTCGCAACAGAAGCTGATCGCGAAGCCTAACTGCCGCATTCGGCTCACAGGCAGTTTTTGGAACTGCTGGCTGGAAAACTGGATGAAGCGTTTGTATTTGACTATTGGACGGTAGAATAAATGTCGGATTCAATTCGGACGTGGCAACGAAGGAGGCTGGCCGTGGCTTATCGTTCAAGATCAAGAGAACATGAAATCAACGACCGATTTCAGGCATGGCTTGGAACGGCGATGATGTTCATGGCGTCCCTGTTCGCCGTGCTCATTTTCTGTGACCGCATGGACATGAGACTCTTTTCCATGCCCGCCGTCTGGGACACCAGCCGTGGAATGCATGTGGTCCTGTGTTTCGGCATGTTCTTGTTCGCCGCAATCCTGCTCAAATCTCCACCGTATTCCGATGAGACAGAATCAATGGCCCCGCTGTTCACGACATGTGAACTGCTGACCAAACCGGAATGCACATTGTGCGACGACGCGATGGCCGTTCTGATTGCTTTTCAAAACGCGCTGCCAGCCATTACCACAGTCGATATCACAAACGATCCTCAGTTGACGCGACAGTTTGGTGAATCAATTCCGGTGGTCGTGCTTGATGGTCGTGTTCGCTTTCGAGGAGCCGTGGATCCACTGCTGATGCAGCGAATTGTCGATGCTGCTGACACGCGGCAGCAGTATGCCAGTCATGTGGCAGATGAACATCACGATGCGTCGTCTGGTCTGGTCACGTCCTGATGGGACTCCATTTGTTCCCACGCCTTCGGCAATGCCTGCAGCAGATCTGAAGCAATCATCCCGCGCTCGCCAAGCTCAAAGGCTACAAAATTTCCCGCTCGACCGTGAGCATTGACAGCCAGGGCAGCGGCTTCAAACGCATTCATTCTCTGGCCCAGCAGCGAGGCGACGATGCCGGTCAGTACATCACCGCTGCCAGCGGTGGCCATTCCTGAATTTCCCGTCGCATTCACAAACAGACGCGCACCATTTGTGACAACAGTGCGTGGCCCTTTGAGGACCACTGTCAGTTCATGAGTCCTCGCAAAATCAGCGGACATCGCGATCCGGGTGTCTTCGTCTTCGGCAACCGGTAGTCCTGTCAGACGAGCAAACTCGCCAGGATGCGGCGTGATGACGCAGCCCGTTTCTTTGTTCCGCTTCGCCAATAGTCCGCCGATGGCTGCCACATTCAACGCATCCGCATCAAGCACCAGCGGCACCCGACAGACTTCCAGAACAATTGCGACCAGTTCCGCAGCTTCAGCACTCTGACCAAGTCCCGGGCCAATTGCGACCGCGTCCTTTCCGGCAAGAAGTTTTTCAATGCGTTTCCGCGACAATGAGGCCAGTTGTCCGTTGGAATCCGTATCAAGACCAATCGTCATCACACACGGTTCGTAGGCCGCGACAGTCATTTGAATGGAGCGCGGGACTGCTGCAGTGACCATTCCCGACCCGGATCGCAGCGCGGAAACGGACGACAGGCAGACCGCACCGCTCATTCCGACAGACCCACCAATGATCAGCACTTTCCCAAACGTGCCTTTATGTCCATCCTCCGGCCGATCCGGCAGTGCTGGCACCTGTTCGATGCTCAATTGCTCATTGCTGGTTGGTTTTGCAGGTTCCGACATTTTATGAATCCATTTTGAGGTGATGCAGGGTGGGACAAGCGAGCAACGCGAGCGCCGCCCCACCGTGATTTCCGTCGATCGTGGCGGGGTAGCTTATCAGTCGCCAGTTCCACCCTCCGAGTTCAGTGCCAAGCGTGGAGGCTAAACGGTTCATTATTCACTGTTTGCGAACTTCTGCACATCCTCGATCGGAATGGCCAGCGTTGATTCTCTGGCTCGCCGCGCGATGTTGATCGCGACGATATGACCTTCGATATCGACTAATGGGCCTCCACAGGCTGCAGGTTCCATGGCGATGTCATGCTGCAACACTGCGAAAAATCCGCTGCGACGCTGACTCACCCGGCCTGTGCGACCGTCCAGATATTCGGTCTTTCCATACTGTTCTCTAGGATCGTGCTGCAACTGTGCCTGCACATCCAATCGCTTCATCGCCCGATGGACGTCGATCGTTATCCAATCGCCAGGTTGTCTGCCCATCAGCAGAAACCCCATCGCCTGAAGCGATGAGATATCTGTCGCATCAACCTGATGCAATACATCACCAACCAGCAATCCTGCCAGGACTGCACTGCCGTTCGGTGACAGTTCCGTAATGTGAACACGCTCGGCATCTGACTGCATCGTCGCTCCAAATCGAGCCGGTAGAGGCGTCTCATCGTGCCCAACTCGGCCAATCATACCGGCCGCCGCCACGTCGTAAGGGCTTGTCGCTGCAAAGACGGTGTGGCCGCAGCGCACAGTCGAATTTTGGAACACGGAAACCGCCGAAATCGCAGCGTTTCCGTTTTCGTACGGGCTTGCCAGTTTCAGAATCGCAAGATCAAGGGTTTGATCAGATTTGCTCAGCGTCGCAGCGATCGTCGAACCGTCTGCAAACCGACACATCAGGGCGCTGTACGGAAAAATCTCGCTCAGCTTCGTGGCGACTTCCTGTTGATCGAGCACCGTGCCGAGGACGCGAACACTTGATCTTCCGCCCGCATCGCTGCCATGAATTTCAACCGTTGCGCTACGTGTTGCTGTCACGACCTGCGGCCCGGGAGCCAACTGTTTCGAAAACAGGATCGCATCCGCACCGCCTTGCTGCGTCAGCGACTTCCAGTGCGACGTTTTCTCCAACGCTCGACGAATCGCGGCCAACGCAACATGGCCATTCTCTTCTGTCCCGACACCGATCTGACGATGCAGTCCGATCAATTCACCACGGCTGTTCACCAATGGCCCACCGGAATCGCCGGTCGTCAGAATGCATGATGTTTTCACTGCCAACTGGTCCACGGCCACGATTTCACCGAGCCGAACGACCGACAACATTCCATCTGGTTCCCGCGCCGGAAATCCGGAAGCCACGACCACTTCGCCGAGAACGCTGAATCCCGATGTTTGCACGGGTACGATGCTCCAATCGACATCCGTCAATGACGCGACGTCCATCACCAGCAGTGCGAAATCGGCCTGCTCGTTAACAACGACACGCTTTGCTTCGCACGTTTTTCCGCCCGGAAACAGCACCGTCGCTGTGTCAGATCTAGGCGTTAACCCATGTGCCACACTCAAGACCAAACCGGTCTCTGAAACAATCACTCCCGAAGACACGTCTGATCCGCTTCGAATCCGCACTGTCGCCGTGTGCAGGTTCTGACATATTGAAGTAACTCGCCGCTGCACAACATCAAGCGGCCCATCAGCAACGGCACATTGCCATCCTGCAGCCATAAACACCATGACATTCCAAAGACTGCGCCACATCGATTGCAAGGCAGCCGCTCGAATTTGCATGGCATCATCGATTCGCAGCGTAAAATTCTGTATCATCGATGCTCTTTCAGTGCCAGCGACCGGGCACCAGCCCGCTGAGCTGAGAAATTGGCTATGCCCATCCTAACAGACACAGCACTATTTCGTCATTCTACTCAGGAGTTCGCTTCTATGCCGCTGTCTTCCCGTCCGACGCGCCGCCAGATGCTGGTCGCTGGCACATCCACAGCTTTCGCTGCGTCTTTAGTCCGCTCATCGAAAGCAACATACGAACCAATGGCCACAATTGAAGACGACTCGCATCCCTGGATCGACGCGCATTCGCACATCTGGTCCACAGATCTGAAGAAGTATCCCCTGCGAGACAACCAAACGATCGATGCGCTTCAGCCACGCAGCTTCACAGATGAAGAACTGATGGCGCTCGCGATGCCTCAAGGTGTCGGCCGCGTCGTACTGATTCAACACTATCCGCATCACGGTTACAACAATTCCTACCTGATCGACACATGGAAGAAGCATCCTGATCGATTTCGGATCGTCGGTCAGATTGATGAGTCTCGACCGCATGTCGGTAAGCAGATGCGCGACATGCTGCTGACCGGCGTCACGGGTTTTCGCATCGGCCCACGCAATGAACAACCGGACTGGCTGGCGGGTGACGGCATGAAACTGATGTGGAAAACGGCGGCAGAAACACACCAGTCGATTTGCTGTCTGATCAATCCGTCAAACATCACTCAGACTGGAGAATGGTGCGGCAATTTTCCTGACACACCCGTCGTGATCGATCACTTCGCCCGCATCGGAGAAGACGGCACGATTCGCGACGAGGACGTTCATAACCTGTGCAGCCTAGCAAAACACAAACTGGTCCGCGTTAAGATCTCAGCCTACTACGCGCTGGGGAAAAAGCAACCTCCGTATCTCGATGTGGTGCCGATGATCAAACGCCTGTTCGACGCCTTCGGACCCGACCGTCTGATGTGGGCAAGCGACTGTCCGTATCAGCTCACCAATCCGAACACCTACGCCGCTTCTGTCGCCCTCGTCCACGACCATCTACACTTCGTCTCCGCCGAAGACCGCCGCAAATTACTGAGGACAACAGCCGAATCCACGTTTTTCTTCGCCACAGAACGGTAGCCAGCATCCGATCGTTGTCTCCACCTTTTGATTACATGGTGAAGCGAACTCACTCAAACTCCATAGATAAAGAGAAGCCACCGCGAAGCACCAGAATCAGGATGTGAAGATCTGCAGGTGTGAAGAGACCAGCAGGTGCCAGTCACCTGACAACAGTTCTTGAATGTGAAGTGTTTGTCGGCCCTGGGAATTCACTTCACAAACTGTAACGCATACAGATCTGCGTCTTTCAGGCGAAAACGCAGGCGGATCGGTTTGCCAGCAAGCGAACTCACGTCGGAACCGTTTTTCCACGAAACCACGCGGGCCAGATCGTCGGTGTTGAGTTCGATGCAATCCGCGATCGTGAAACCAGGAATCGGCAAGCCGGTGGCGTCCTGAATTTCCGCGAAGACGCCCCCTGCGGCGCTGGCCGATAAGTTCAACGTGAGCTGCGTTCCCGTGAACGTGAACGGCCTAGTAAGAATTTCGCCGGGCTGGTAACCGGCATGTACGGAAACGAAGCCGTCGGTCCGAAAAGTCAGCCGTTCGAGATAATGTGTTGGCTGACCGTAGTTTCTCTGAATGTACATCGACATTTCCACGGGACCGGTGGGGACGACCCCGCGAGCCGGATAGTTCGATCGTGCCGTCCAGTTCTTCAGATCGGCGCCGGGCCGGACGAGCGATTCAAGGAACGTGCGGTCGTAGCTGTTGCCACCTCGACTGGTCAGCAGCACGGCGTCGGAGGATTCGAGCTTCAAGCCGCCGTAATTCACCTTGTCGTCGAGTTCCAGCGCAGCTACCTGCTCCTCGGTAAGCGAGCTTCGACCAGGCCAGAAGCGTGCCGCCGTGCCGATGTACAGGTGCGGAGCGCGGAAGTAGGCCGCTGTCTGATTCGTGTAGAGATGCTCGTTCGGGGCGTCTCCGAACGTCATATCGACCGCAGGCGTCCAGGTGAGAAAGTCGGTCGATGTTGTTCGCGTTATCCAGCGGACGTCATTCTTGAACGTGCGGAAGAAACAGACATAGCACTGCTCGTGATCGGACCAGAGGACGTTGTTCTGCGAATCGAACGCACCTCCCGTGATGATCGGTTTGTCCTGCAGCTTGCGGAAGTGGATCCCGTCCTCGGAGACGTAAGCGATGAGCCCCGATTCGCTGCTGCCGCCCACAGCTTTGAAGCGTTCGGACTTCGGCACACCGGGCCGTGTATCGAGAAACGGCGCGAAGTTGTGTGTGACATGGCCGATGTCGGCGAGAATCGCATTATTGTTTTTGTTTCCACCAAAGGAAACGAGCCCGAGTTTCGGCCGTGTGAATGTGATGCCATCCGGGCTTTCGGCGTAACAGGTGACTTCCTGCGCACGCGGATCGTTGTCGCCGTACCCCGTCAGCGGGCGGCCGCGATAGTACAGACGATAAAGATCACTGTCGTGAATGACGGTCACATACCCGCTGACCTGGCCTTCCCACGGCTGATCGAATTTCAGCGCGACGCCCGCCGATTGAGGATGCTGGAGCTGCAGTGAGACACCCTCGAGCTTTTCAATGAGGAAATGATCGACAAACAGTTCGCGACGCGAGCCCAGGGAAATCGGCTCATCGGCTGCGAACACTGGCACAGTACCCGTCAACACCAGAAGTGTCACAACGGCGGCAAGCACGCAAGGTCGGCACATGAAATAGTCTCCTTGATGAGTTTTCAACAAACGTGATATCGAATCGTGGCCGCTCTCAAGCCCTCATTGAATGAAGGTCCGCGAAGTCAGTCACAGGAGTGTTTGAATGTTACGTCAGTCGGGCGAAGCCGGTGTGACGTACGGGAACGCCGATCGACTGAAGTCGTTGCAGCACGTCGCCCAGGCGAATCGCCTCAGTCAGTTCGACGAAGACCGGTTCAACGGCGGCAAGATATTGGGTGATGTGGTATTCCTTGTGAGCGAAACTAGGGTAAAAGCCACTGCCGGTGAGGAAGCCTCGGGCGAGCATCCGCGCGGTGAGCAGTGTACCCAGCGCGGCCGCTTGTTCATGATCGAAACTCAGATGGAGCAATGCCGCGTGACCGGAGACTTTGATCGGTACTCCCAATCGCTGACCCAGACTCTTCCAGCCGTCGCGCATCAGGCCACCGATGCGGCTGGTGTGAGCGGCAATGTTCACTTCGCGCAGCTTGCGGATCGTCGCCACCGCAGCGGTGGGCCCAACCGCTTCAGTCCAGTACGTACTGGAGATGAACGACGTTTGAGCGGCGTCCATGACGCGACGACGGCCGATGATCGCGGCCATCGGATGACCGTTGCCGATCGCTTTTGCAAACACGGCAATGTCCGGCATTACACCGTACTTCAAATGCGCTCCGCCGAGATGCATGCGCCAGCCGGAAGAAATCTCGTCGAAGACCAGCGTCGCACCGCAGCGATCGCAAAGTTCGCGGACTCCTTCTAGGAATCCGGGCTCTGGATCGGTTGATCGAGTCGGCTCCATGACCACAGCCGCGAGTTCACGACCATGCCGAGCCACGTGCTGCTCCAGCTCATCCAGTCGGTTGTAGGTAAAAGGTAGTGCAGTCCCGGCAAGGCCGCGCGGCACGCCCGCCGGTGCGAGGCCCGGTAACAAGTGACCTTGCAGGCTGTCTGTCGCGCCGGCGGGATTCACATTTGCCGCCAAATACCAATCGGACCAGCCGTGATAGCCGCAAAACGCAATTTTGTCGCGACCGGTGGCAGCGCGGGCAATGCGAACCGCGATCGCCATTGACTCGCCGCCCGATCTCGCGAAACGAGCTTGCTCGGCCCATGGATGGAGCTCGACAAGCAGCTCAGCCAGTTCAACTTCCTCAGCAGGGTTAAGAGTGGACATTGAGCCCAGCGCGATGCGACGCTGCACGGCCGCCGTGACATCCGGGTCCGCGTATCCCAGCAGGCACGAGCCGATGCCGGACGTGGTCATGTCGATGAACCGTCGGCCATCGAGATCAGTTACTTCGCAACCACGAGCTTCCCGTGCGTAGGCTGGCCAAAGTCCGGGAGCAAACATCTCCGGCCGCTTGCTGAGCAGTTGCGTTCCGCCTGGAATCAGCTGCTTCGCACGGTCATACATCGCTTTCGTCTGTGAACCAGCGAGCGGGGCGGCGTCAGCCCCCTGGTTCTTGTCTTCGGTTACGTTGCCCGTCACGAATTCACCAGGGGGCTGACGCCGCCCCGCTCGCCCACCGAAGCGGACGTTGAATGCGTCTGCAGCGTTCCTCCAAAAAAGATTCTGAACATCGTCCGGTGACCACTGAGCGATTTCCGCAGCGTGCTTCATCGACAGCAATTGCTCGTAGATCGCGAGGATCGGTCGACCGTCGCAGTGGGGGAATTTCAGATCCATGCGGTCGATGTCCACGTATTGCCACGCGCGCCCCATCGCAGCGTACTGGCCGTGGAAATACATCGCATCGACGCCGTCCGAACCATACAGGATCCGTCGCCGATTCTCGCGAGAAAACAGCGTGATCAGCGGCCGCACGTCGGTTACCGCCGAGACGTCGTACCAGATGTTCGGCATATCGCGAAGGTGGTCAATCGCCTTCCGAATCGGCCAGTACGTAAAGCTGCGGGCACAATGGGCCAGAATCCATTTGATGTTTGGATAGCGGCTACCGGTGAATTCACGTAAATCATTCAGATTGAACTCGTCCGCGCAACCGTGGAAGCGAGACAGATGCATCGTGACCCATAGTCCCAGCTCATTTGCCAGCTCCAGTTGTTCGTGCGTCAGGAACTCGTGAATCCGGCACTGCGCAATATCGCCGGTGACGGAAAAAAGCCGATAAGGCTTCAGCCCAATGAATCCCTGTTCGCGAACGTCGCGTTCGATATCCTGCGCACGGCACGACGGAGTCACCAGTCGATTCATCCGCGACTGCGGGTCGTTCCCAATCTGTTCGACGCACCACCGATTGTGAGCCTGCACGTCGATACCCAGCGCTGGTGTTCCCAACGCGAGAAAATGTGTTTCCCGACCAGGATACAATCGCGCGGCCCATTGCTGTAAAGTCGCAAAGTCTGCGTATCCCCAAGAATTTGTGGCCCGCGACGATTCCTTCAGATGTTCGGGATTGAACATATGGATGTGGGCATCGAAGACACGATCCGGGACAAAGTCCTGAAGTTCTTCGTCCCAGATCTGCTGATCGTGGGCCGAGAAGTTGTTGATGGAAATCGGCATGTTAAACCCCGGCTGTGTTAAAACATTTTGTGGACAGTTGTGGAGAGTTACAGTGGACCTTCGGGCCACTCTGGTACTACTTTGTCGCACCGGGGAACCGGTTGATCAGCCAGGTCGCAAGCAACTCGTGAGCCTGATCAATTTTGGAGTGGCCTTGCGAGGGAGCGACCAGCAGTGTGACGGGGATCACGGCATTGGGCTTGTCAGGTTGTGCCGCCGCACGCACGACCTCGCGTGTAAAGGCAATTGCGTCGTCTGTGTTTACGCGTGCGTCGTTGTTGCCGATGCTCAGCCAGATTGCTCGGCCCGCGAGTTTTGATGCCAGTCGCGCGACATCCAATTGTTCGGCTTTCTCAAGCTGACTTGTCGTCGAGAATTCACGCAGGGCGGTGAGTCTGGTGACGGGCGAAATCCCAGCAGCGGCTTTGATGCGAAGGTCGGAAGCGGCAAAATGGTACGCCAAAAAACCGCCTCGCGACGTGCCGTAGACGGCCACTCGTTCCGGGTCGGTGACGCCGTCTTTGATGAGCACGTCCAGCACGGAACGAGCTTTTGCGTTGAAAGCAGAAATAAAATCGTCCTCATACTCGATACGATGGCGCCAGCCGTCGAGTTGCGGGGGCTCGCCGGTTCGAACGTCTTCACCGTGGCATGGTGGATCGACCACTACACTGATCCAGCCTTGTTTCGCCAGAATGACGGAGACTTCGGAATACACCAGTTGCCGCCGCATATCTTCAATCCCGTGGGCAAACACGAACAGCGTTGGTGCCGGAACGTTTCCGCTCGGAACCTCGCCGATGAGACCGTAGCGCACGTTGTCCGAAGTCTGCCTCACCTGAATTTCGCGAGTCTCGTCAGCATTCGCCGAGTTGCTCCAGAAAACATGAAGGATGCACACGAGCGCCAACACTGACCAGACAGACGAAGCTTGCAACAGAGCCGGAAATCGATATCGGAGCATACTGAGATTCCTTAATTCCTGGTTCTTCTGAAGGCACAAACACGAAAATCAAACTTTTGATTTGACAGAGATGGCGAACAGTCGCAGCACGTTTTTGTCCTGCTGTTTCAAGGTACGAAATTTGCCACCATCGTGCAGCACAGTGCCATAGAAGTGCGCTGCAAGATCATCCGGCGCTCCACTTCCAAATGGACTCGGCTTCAGCACTGCTTCCGGACGCACTGCTGGCCAATTCGTTGGTTTACAGAAAATGTAGAGTGGGACTGGGCTGCGCAAAATCGTGGGAATTGGGATATCCGAAAAGGAGGATTTTTGTTCCAGTATATCGCATTAATTTGACTGCGGAACCAAGGATGGCAAGGAGTCTGCGAGATGGGTACGACGGAGCATGAATTGAAGAGTCCTG
>CANJQC010000164.1 GCA_947476295.1 Planctomycetaceae bacterium
CAGCTTCCGTACAGGACTCTTCAATTCATGCTCCGTCGTACCCATCTCGCAGACTCCTTGCCATCCTTGGTTCCGCAGTCAAATTAATGCGATATACTGGAACAAAAATCCTCCTTTTCGGATATCCCAATTCCCACGATTTTGCGCAGGCCAGGGTGGGACCAGCGACTGCCAAGCCGCATTAACCCCGCGTGGTGTGAATTCACACAATTGTCCATGCACCGACTCACTTCGGCACGTCTCCAAACTCTGCTTCCACCGCGACGTCATCGCTGTCTTCATCGAATGAAAGCCCCCTCGCAAACCACGGGTAAATCGCCGGCACAACCAGCGACGTCAGCAACGTAGAAGTGATCAGGCCACCGATCACGACGGACGCCAGCGGGCGCTGCATCTCCGCACCGTCGCTGGTTGACAGAGCCATCGGCAGAAAGCCAAGACTGGCCACAGCCGCAGTCATCAGTACCGGTCGCAGACGAGACAGAGCGGTTTCGCGCGTCGCATCAGGCAATGGCATGCGCTGTTTTCGCAGATGTTCCGCTGCACTGACCCAAACCAGCCCGTTCAGCACCGCGACCCCGAACAGCGCGATGAATCCGACACCAGCCGAGATACTGAACGGCATCCCCCGCAGTTTCAGAGCAAAAACCCCGCCGCTGGCCGCCATGGGAACCGCCATGAAAATCAGCAGAGCCAGTCGCGTGGATTTGAACGACGTGTAGAGCAGCAGGAAGATCAACAGCAACACAATCGGCGTGATCATGATCAAACGCCGACTTGCGGACTGCAGGTTTTCAAAGTCACCGCCCCAGCGAATCTCGTAACCCGTCGGCACATCTAGGCCCTCGTCCACCGCGCGTTGTGCTTCCATCACAAACGTCGCCACGTCCCGTCCGCGAACGTTGGCGGAAACGAAAGTGCGGCGTCGATTGGATTCATGCTCGACACTTGGAGGCGTTTCTTCAATGCGAATCTCCGCCAGTTCGTCGAGCGGCACGGGCTTGCCGCCGGCTTCTGCCACAGGCAACTGTTTGATTCGGTCGACTTCTGAGCGCCAGTCATCCGGAATGCGGACGCGAATCGGAAACCTCGCACGACCCTCAAAGATAATGCCGACGTTGCGGCCACCCAGCGCCTCAACAACATCCATCACCTGCTCCGCTTGAACGCCATAGCGAGCCATGGCCGCGCGATCGGGGACGATCGTTACCGTGGTCAGATTTGCCTGATAGTCGGCCTTCACATCAACCGCTCCAGGAATTGATCGAAGTGTCCGCTCGATGTCTTTCGACAGCTTTGCCAGTGTTTCCAGATCGTCGCCGTAGATCAGGACGGCGACGTCGGCCTTGACGCCGGCGACCAGCTCATCGACGCGCATTTCAATGGGTTGAGTGAACCCAAAGGCTACGCCCGGAAACTTGCTGTTCAGCCTTTCAGACATTTCTTCTATCAGGTCCTCGCGTGTGATTCCGGGGCGCCATTCATGATGATCCTTCAGCATGACCCACACGTCGGTCTGATGCACACCCATCACATCGTTGGCAATTTCCGGGCGACCAGTCTTGCAAAAGACTGTTTGCACCTCGTCTCGAAACTGTAACAGTTCCGATTCGATCTGCTGCGACATGCCGATCGCACCCTCCAGTGTCGCGCTGGGCAGGCGCACGGCTTCGATCAGCAGATCCCCTTCTTCCAGCCGCGGCATGAACTCGGCACCAAGGTTCATACCCACCGGAATACTAATCGCAAAGACAAGGACTGCAATCAGGGTTGTTGCAACAGGGCTGGCAATCGCGCGCGTCACGATCGGCGTGTAGAAATACTTAATCCAGCGAATCAGAATCACGTCTTTGTCGGACATTTTTCTGGGCAAAGCCAGCGACGCAATTGCCGGCATAAACGTCATCGAGAGAATCAGCGAGCCGCCCAGCGCGAACAACACCGTGAGAGCCATCGGGCGAAACAGTTTCCCTTCCGTTCCCTGCAGCATCAGAATGGGAAGGTAGACGATGGAGATAATCAGTTCTCCAAACATGGTCGGCTTACGAACTTCTATCGCTGCGTCGCGAATTACGTCAATCCGATTTCTGCCTTTCGAATTGTGTGACAGCCGATGTATGCAGTTTTCGACCATAATGACAGAAGAATCCACGATCAGCCCGAAGTCGATCGCTCCGAGACTCATCAGACTGGCCGTGACGCCGAAAGTGTGCATCATGCTGGTGGCGAACAACATCGAAAGTGGGATTGCCATGGCCGTAATCAATCCGGCTCGAAAACTGCCCAGCATCACGAGCAGCACGAGAATCACGAGGGCTCCGCCTTCGAAGAGATTCTTCAGCACAGTGTTCAGCGTGCGTCCGATCAGGGCGGAGCGGTCGTAGATGATTTCGAGGCGTACTCCATGGGGCAGAGTTTTCTCAATCGCCGTGATGCGTTCCTTGACGCGTCCGACGACTTCGCGTGAATTCTCGCCGATCAGCATCATGACCAGTCCGGTCACTGCTTCGCCACGCGCATCCCGCGTGACAGCACCTTGGCGCGTCATCGGCTCGATCGAAACGGAGGCGATATCGCGGATGAGCAGCGGCGTGCCGCCTGCTTCGCGACGAATCACGATCTGTTCGATATCGGCAACGTTCTTAACCAGTGCCTGACCGCGTACGAATCTCTGTTCGCCATGATGAATCACATAACCTCCGCCAGCCGCAGCGTTGTTGGATTCAAGAGCGTTGAAGATCTGAGCAAACGTCAACGAATAGCTGGACAGCAGTGCCGGGTCCGGACGCACTTCAAATGTCTGATAGTATCCACCGTGCGTATTGATTTCGGTGACACCCGGCACTTCGCGCAGCCGAGGAGCAACGTCCCATTCCAGCACGGTTCGCAGGGCCATCGGCGAATATCCTTCGCCACGCACCTCAAACTGCAGGATCTCACCAAGCGCAGTGGTCAGCGGACCCATTTCCGGTGTTCCGTAACCGGCAGGGATGAGTGCCGCTGCAGCACTCAGGCGTTCGGCCACGAGTTGCCGTGCGCGGAAAATCTCTGAACCTTCCTCAAACACGATCGTCACAACAGAGATTCCGAACTTTGAAACACTGCGAAGTTCTTCGACATCCGGCAGTCCACCCATCGTGACTTCCACCGGCTGCGTCACGTAGCGTTCGACTTCAACCGGCGAAAGTGAGCCGGCATCGGTAATGACGGTCACCTGAACATTCGTCATGTCCGGGACTGCGTCAATCGGCAGATGCAGCGCGGCGTTCAGGCCGGCGACTGCCATCAGGGCCGTTCCTGTCAGAACCAAAAAGCGATTTTCAAGTGTCAGTTTGATGACTTGAGCGAGCATGTTACTCTTCACCCTGCAGCAGCATTTCACTTTTCAGGTAGAAACCACCGGTCGCCACAACCTGCTCGCCCGCAGACAGTCCCGAGATCACTTCGACAACTCCATCCACGCGAAGGCCTAGGATGATGTTTATGCGCCGAAAGCCAGCGTCACCGTCGGGACTGAAGACGAACGTCTGATGGTCGTGTTCAAGGACCGATGATTCCGGAACTGTCAGGGCTTCACGCGACTCAGCGAGCGGCACGGCAACCTGCACAAACATGCCCGGGCGCAAATGACCGTCGGCATTGTCGATCACGGCCACAAGTGGAATCGCGTTTGTCGAAGGGTCCACTTCGCGTCCGACAAAATGCACACGAGCCGCCAACGGTCTGGCACCCGGTGTTGACGGCTCGACCCGGATCTCGTCGCCCGGTTTGAGGACCAGGGCATTCCATTCTCGTTCGCGAAGATCGGCAGAGACCCACAGGGTTGATGTATCGGCGAGGGTAAGCAGCCCGTCGCCAACGGCAACTCGTTCACTTGGAGAGAATTGACGTCGCTCAATTGTCCCGGCAAACGGGGCTCGCAGTTGCACCAGCGACAGTGAATCGGGAATTTCCTCACGGCCGACGTTCGTGCCGGTGCCATTCGTTGCCGCTGATGTCTCATCTGCTGCACTGTGTCCCAAGAGCGTCTGTACGGCCTGCTGGCTGATGCTGAGCCTTCGTTCAAGGTCGTCTGCCTGTGTTTCCGCATGCCGCAGGCTGACTTTGGCCGTAAATGTAAGACTCTCCAGTGCCGTCAGCAGAGTGGCCTCGGCATTGTCACGGTTATTGATGCGTTCTTCGACAATCCGCCCGGGGACAATGCCGCTTTTCGCATTTTCCTGGACAGCATTGACGAGCGATTCGGCGAGCAATACGTCCGAATAGGCCGAAAGAAGTTGCTCGCGGTTTTTGCCGAGCGTCACGTTCTTAAAGTCCTGCTTGATACGATCGATCGGCACGCGCTCTCGAATGGCCTCCGACAGTTTCGCGAGGCCATCACAGATCTCCTTTTCCCAGTCACGGTTTTCTGCCGCAAGCTTCAGCTCCGAAGTTCGTTGCAGCACATCGGCCCGCGCATTGCCGACTTCGGAGCTGCTGAGTTCAATCAGCACATCGCCAGCTTTGACCTGATCGCCGGGATTGACGCAGACATCCGTAATAATACCGGGTGTCGCCGTTCGAACTTCGACGTGTCGCCGATCATCGTATTTCAATCGGCCCGGGACGTCATTCTCCGGACGCAGCATAGTCGTAACGACTTTTGTCAGCTTTATGCCAGCGGCTTTGAGTTTTTCCGGCGGCAACTTCACCGATTTCGGATCACTGGTCGTTGCGACATCTTCAGTCGCCTCCGGAGACTGATCAATACCGAGGGTTTCTGCAGCAAAAAAATACTGGCGTCCACTGTAGACGGCGACCGCTGCAACAACAAGAACAATCGCAACAATCAATACACGTAACTTCATGGTCGAGGTACCTCTGTGAAAACCTGCGGCTCAAATCCCAACGGCTGAGCACATGCAAAGCAAAATTCGCCGGATCATCGGCGACACACAGAGATTCACGTTTAGACCAGGCAAACGCCCGTCACCGCCGACAGCGGATTTTCGCTCAGCAGCGTCTGCAAAAACGAGTGAGGCCCGGTCGTGGCTGGCAGAGGTACACGATTCAGAATCACAACGTCAGAAACACAGTGTTCCGTAGCTGCACGCAGAGTGAGTTGCGTCATCTGAGCTGCGGAGGATTCAATGGACAACGCTGCAGATACACACGCGAACAGTGGCAGTTCTGATGTCTCTTCGTCTCGAACAGGGCACTGATCGCGGGTCAGGTCTTCAGGAAATGCCAAGTGCCAGTGCAAACCCACGATTTCTTCGATCGGCTGCCCATCATGAAACGCCTGCGAGTGTGTGTTCTGCATTTCCGCGTTTGTCAACGCATGATGGTCATGCAACACAGGCACCGGCCCACGCCAAGCGCAGACACAAATCAACAGGCAAACAGCCTGCTGCAGCGTTCTGTGGTTGTTGACAAATTCATACACGTATCAAAGCCTGACAAAACGGGGACTGACTCCCGTCTGAGGGCAGAAAACTCGGAAAAACAACTGGGATAGGGTGCCTGTCCCAGTTTTGTTCCGAAAGCCAAAAACTCGTCGCACAGCGGATCATGCGTTGAAATGCAGCGAAAGGCAAGGGAGATTCAGACATATGCCCAATGAATCTCCGACAATGCACATCCTGAATCGCCAAACTGAGGCATGCAAATCACAGTCGCCGAACGACCGGTCAACATAGATGAACCCGCCTGCCCGGACTGCGGTTTTGGGTATTCGTTTGAGCAAATGAGTCGACTGGTCCATACTTCGCATCACAAACTCACCTGCCCGCTGGATTTCAGGAGTCTTCATTGTTGTCCGTTCGAAACCTCAATCAACCTGCCGCCCACTTGACGGAGTTCGCGAAGTCGCGTTCAGAAAGCCTGCGAATCGGAATCCATGAGCACGACGGCGTAAATGTGCTGGATTTCGGAGTCAAGTCCGAAGGCGGTCTGGAAGCTGGCGTGTTACTGGCGAAAATCTGTCTTTCCGGAATGGCCGACGTGCAAATCGTACCGACGGATTCACGGCTTGCTGACGTGCCGCAGGTGTTTGTGCGCACTGATCATCCTGTCGCTGCGTGTTTGATGAGCCAATATGCAGGCTGGAAAATAGCTTCCGATGGTTTCTTTGCGATGGGTTCAGGCCCGATGCGCGCGGTGGCTCGCAAGGAAGTTATCTTCGCGCATCTGCCTGACACTGAAGACGGACGTACGGCAGTCGGCGTCCTGGAGTCCGGTTCATTGCCGTCTCCGTCGGCGATTGACCTGATTCGAAAATCGTTGCCTGAAGACTGTCGGCTGACACTAGCGGTGGCACCAACGGCATCGCAGGCGGGAAATGTTCAGGTCGTCGCCCGGTCGATCGAAACGGCATTGCACAAGTTGCACGAACTTCACTTTCCGCTGGAACACATCGTCAGCGGCACAGGAATCGCGCCGTTGCCTCCGGTGGCAAAGAATGATCTACATGGCATCGGACGAACGAACGATTCGATCCTGTATGGAGCCACTGTCAACCTGTGGGTCCGTTGCGGCGATGATGCGATCACATCCATTGGAGCAAACGTTCCGTCAAGTGCATCGTCTTCACACGGCCAGACCTTCCTCTCATTGTTCAAAGCCGCAAATCATGATTTCTACGCAATGGATGCCGGGCTGTTCAGCCCGGCTGTAGTCGTATTTCACAATCTGAAGTCCGGAAATTCGTTTCGCTACGGAACGTTGTTGCCGGAACTGTTGCGTGATTCGTTCGGAATGGCGTAATTCTCCATGCGAATCGGTGTCTTTGGAAATCCGGACAGTTGGTACGTGAATGAGTTGTGTCGTGTCGGCACCGCGCGAGGGCACGTCCTGCAGCCGTTGTTGTTCGATCAGTTCACAGCAAAGGTACAAACCGGGCGCGTCGATTTCGCATGTGATGACATCGATCTGCGAAATCTGGATGTGGTTCTCGTGCGAACAATGCCGCCCGGATCACTCGAGCAGGTTGTGGCTCGTATGGACATGCTGGCGGGGCTGGAAGCTGGCGGCGTTGAAATTATAAACTCACCGCGCGCACTGGAATGTGCCGTCGATAAATATCTGACAACGCAGCGACTGGCGCTGGCCGGAATTCCCGTGCCTGCCACGATCGTCTGCGAAAACTCAGATACGGCGCTCGCCGCGTTTGAAGCTCTCGGACGCGACGTTGTCGTCAAACCTCTGTTCGGAGCCGAAGGCCGAGGCATCATGCGTATCTCAGATCCGGAACTCGCGCTGCGGGCATTTCGCACGCTCGAACGACTCGAAGCCGTCCTGTACCTGCAGACGTTTGTCTCCGGACCCGGCTTTGATATTCGCATCCTGCTGCTTGACGGGCAACTTGTAGGATCGATGAAACGAATCCCGAGGCCTGGTGACTTCCGAGCCAACATTTCTCAACAGGGAGTTGGTGTTGTTCATACTGCAACCGACCGTGAGCTGGAATTGGCTCGCCAGGCTGCAGACATCACCGGCAGCCTGTTTGCCGGCGTCGATCTGATGTACAACGAGAATCTGGAACCGCTCGTGATTGAAGTCAACGCCGTCCCAGGCTGGCGCGGTCTGCAGAGGACGTGCGACATTGACGTTCCCGGTCATTTATTTGAATGGATTGAACGCGGTTGTGGATGAAGTCCAGCAGGGGGCGTGTTCGACGGCATTCGCGAATTCATCAACGTACACGGCGTGATTTCCATGTGTCCCTGGCGAGCGGAGTGGCGTCAGCCCTCCGGTACGGTGCTTTGCCTTCAAAGTAGCAGGCACACTCCGTGTGGCGTCAGCCCTCCGGTACGTCGTTGTTCCGATCGCAGAATTCGACCACGGATCGCACGGATGAGTCGTAGTGTGTTCATCCGTGAAATCCGTGGCTCAAAACTCTTTCACGATCTTCCCTGAGTCGCGAGCAAAGTTAGCGCTAGGGGTCCTCTGTTGTTCAATCCTGCGACCGAATGGCGACCGCAGCGCGGAGTGCTGATGCCCTGCCGCTCGCCTGTCCTGAGCAACACAAAAGTGAGACGGACGCTTCTTTTCATGCACGAACTCACGAATTTCACGCCGATCGTTCCCGCGCGAACAATGAGATGACTACAATTCTCGCCGCAGTGAATTATGACGGGGACGGACGAATCCGCCGTTTGCCCAAATCGCTTCCGTTGAATAGCAACACATGAACACACACAAAATCATCAAGGCTCTGCAGTTGGCATTGCCTCCCGTTGTACGCTGGAGCGGAGCGGTGGCGAAACGACTTCGGCAGTTCAACATCGCCGTCGATGGCAAAGCGTCTGGCAATGCCAACACCGATGCGTTGACGCTCGCGGATCTGTCGGTCCAGGAACTGCTGGTCGCCGCACTCCGCGATGCTGACCCCGTATTGCGTGCCTGTCGCATTCAAGGCGAAGAAACGACCGGCGACATGGCGCACTTTGCAAAGGAGAGCCCACTGGCAATTTCGATTGATCCGATTGATGGAACCAAACAATACCGCGACAAGACCGGCAACGGCTATTCCATCATTGTGCATCTTCACGACGATGCCACACCGCATTATTCACTAGTGTTTTCACCTGAAATGGGAGAACACGGGACGTGGGTTGAAGTGACATCTGAGCGCATCGTCTGCGGGCCGGATGATCCTTCTCGAACCGCTCGAGCCGTGCTGGATTCGCTGCCCGATTTCACTTCTCGCCGTAGCGATCTTGGCTCGGGGATTTACCTCATCGGATTTCAGCACCGCGACACGCAACGCGCCCGCGAAGTTGATCGACTGGTTGTCCGAGGTCGCAATCTCGCGGGCCACACGTCGGACGAAATGCCGGGGAGCATTTATCCCTTCATGGCGACAGGCGAGTATACGGGTTCGCTGATTCATTCGCCGAATATCTACGATTTTCCGGTCTCGATGCATATCGCGCGAGTCCGCGGCGGAGATGCGGTCTGGGTTCACAACCGCCAACCTGTCCACTACCGTGACCTTTGGATGGACACCCGCGCCGGAATGTTGCGATATCCCGGCATCGTGGCATGCAGCGAAGACGCAGACGTTTTGGATCAATTGTGCAGGCTGTCGAAAGACTGGAGCCAGGTGCGATACGAGAATTAATTTCAGAGTGTTTTATCTGGTCCACGGTGGAATTCCGAGGAAGCGAGAACCCAATGCATTTTCTTCTCGGCTCGTGTCGGAAGCTGTCTCAACGCTGGATTTGAAAATGCCGCAGCAACATTAATTCGTGTTTATGTTGCTGAATTGCGCGGGTCACTGGAGTCCTTCTTATGATAAAGTCGGGCAGGCCAAAGCCATTACGGTCGATGTCGTCCAGCATCCGGCTGAACTGTTGTTGTGATCCTGAAAGCCGTGTTAATGCCGCGAATCCTCGTTATCGAAGATCACCCGAATCTTCTTCGCAGCATTACGCAGGCGCTTTGTGAATCAGGATTCGAGGCCATTCCTGCGGCAACACTGCAATTGGCAACCAATGAATTCTCCAGCGACGTAGACCTTGTGATCCTCGACCTCATGCTCCCGGACGGTCATGGGCTCGACTGGCTTGGGAACCTGCGAGCGACTGGAAGTGCAGTTTCGGTCCTGGTACTTACTGCAAGAGATTCCATCACCGATCGAGTCCATGGCCTCGATAAAGGGGCTGATGACTATCTGATCAAGCCATTCGCGTTCGATGAACTGCTGGCCCGTGTTCGAGCCCTTTTGCGACGTGAAACTCGACAGGTGATATCAACACTGGTTGTCGCTGACCTGCAGATTGATCTTGTGGCTCGCAAGGTCTTCCGAGCGAAAGAACAGATCGAACTTCAGCCTCGGCAATTTGACCTGCTGGCTTTCCTGATGACGTATTCTGGCCAGATCGTGACACGCGAAATGATTGCAACAGGTGTCTGGAAGGATTCTTCGGCGACATGGACCAACGTGATTGAAGTTCATGTGAATCAACTAAGAAAGAAGCTGGAGTCCCCCGACCAGCCTGCGATACTGCACACCGTGCGAGGAAAAGGTTATCGATTGGGAGACGCGGTATGAAGTACTTGTCAATTCGCTGGAAATTGACGTTGTGGTATGGGTTCGCTGTCTCGGTAACCCTGTTTGCGTTTGGCATCATTCTCCTGATCCTGACGCGACAGCAGTTGCTCAGTCGGACCGATGCTGCGCTGCGTGAGGAACTTCGTGAATTGGCCCTCGAAGTGGAAATCACGCGCAGCGAAACCGACTTTGTGACATCAGCAAACACGCGATTTCTGCATCATGATATTTATGACTTCGCCGTGATTGACAGCAAAGGGAAAACGGTTTTTTTGAGTGCTGGTCTGTCGGAACGCAGTGTTGCCGCAATCGCGCCGGACAATATGACATCCGAGATTCGTTACGAAACCCGTGACGTTGCAGAATTGGGAGCGTTTCGAGTCGCAGGCCTCTCGCGTGAAAGTTCATTTGGTCATCTGACTGTCCTCAGCGTTACCTCGCTGAAGCCACTCATCGGTGAAATGTACGCACTCCAGATGGTTATGGCGGTCCTGCTTCCATTGGCGATCGGGGCAGCACTTGTGGGAGGGTACTTCTTTGCCAATCGAGCCCTCGCACCGGTCAATACAATTGTTGAAATGGCCAACTCCGTCACAATTGACAGTCTGAATCGTCGGATCGAAGTTCCAAATCCTCGTGATGAAATTGGACGGCTCGCTGCGACGCTCAATTCGCTGATTGCGAGACTGGAACTGGCCGTAAACGAGATCAAGCGGTTCACCGCCGATGCATCTCATGAACTTCGCACGCCGCTGGCGGCTCTGCGGATGGAGGCAGAACTCGCACTCCGAGCTGACCGATCTCCGGAACAGTACAAAGGCGCACTTCGAGTTGTCGTCGATGAAGCGACGCGACTTGGAAGACTGGCGGATCAGTTGTTGACTCTTAGCCGCCAGGATGCCGGCATTGTCGATCGTGCGCGAGCAACAGTTCAGCTGGATGCTGTTGTTCAGGATGTCGTTGAACAGCTGCAGCCTTTGGCATCCGATCACGGCGTGCTGCTGAAGACTGGAAAAATCCAGGCATGTCAGGTCGATGGCGACGACGCTGGTTTGCGGCAGGTCGTTTACAACGTCGTTGAAAATGCTCTGAAGTACACGGATGGCGGGGGCACGGTTCTGATTCACTGCACCACCAGGCAGAAAACGGTTGTCTGCGAGATTACGGACACAGGAATCGGCATCTCTGACGAACACCTGCCTCATATCTTCAACCGCTTTTACCGCGTCGATTTAT
The DNA here is from genome assembly GCA_947476295.1 of Planctomycetaceae bacterium. GTDB lineage: Bacteria > Planctomycetota > Planctomycetia > Planctomycetales > Planctomycetaceae > SXXK01. The sequence goes on from CANJQC010000164.1 coordinate 11,273, forward strand.
CGCGGCACAGTGAAAGTGGTGGTGCCGGGCTTGGGCTGTCGATTGCCAGAACGACGATGCTGACTCACGGCGGAACGATCGATATTCGCAGTCGTCCGAATGCTGGAACAACTGTGATTATCTGCCTGCCAAAGGCGGAGGTACCGGATACCTGCAAAAATGGCTCTGCTCAGCCGGATTTGAGCAAACTAAGTTTCGCTGGGACAAAAATAGAATCGGTTGCCACCAGAATGGCTTCCGGGAGAATTCGCTGAATGCACAAATTGAATCGATCCATCTGCCAGATCACCGGAAAATCGCTTGCGGGAGGCCTGCTGATGCTTGCTGTTGGCTGTCAGAAGTCGGCGTCAGAGGCCTCAAAAACAGCCGCCGTCGCACCGGCGAAAACAACGCACCCGGTTTCGGAAGCCGATCTCAACACGATCGAACTGACAAAAGATGCCGTGCATCGACTGGGTCTGCAGACCGAAGTTGTGGCCATGCGTGCCATGCCTCGGATGCGCGCATACGGTGCGGATCTGATGCTTCCGGCAGGAGCGTCGATTATTGTGTCAGCCCCGCTGGCTGGCACGCTGCAGTTTCAGTCTGGAGAAGCCTTTCCGCACATTGGCCAACTCGTCACCGAAGGCGAATCACTGCTGCATTTGATGCCAATGCTGTCCCCTGAGCGGGAAGTGCTCACTCCGGCGGAACGAATTCGGTTTGCGGAAGCTCGCAATGCCGTTGCCCAGTCGCAGAACGATGCCGATGCGCAGGTGCAGCAATCCATGGTGCAGGTCGAAGCGGCTCAAATTGCCCTGGAGCGAGCCGAACGATTGCTTAAGGACAAATCCGGGACAGTTCGAACCGTTGATGAAGCGCAGGCCCAGCTCAAACTCGCAGAAAAGGCACTGGAAGCGGCGAAAACCCGCAAGCAGATTGTGGACAGCATCAAGCTGGATGCAGAATCAGGAACACTTCAGCCGCTGACGATCAAAGCACCGCTCTCCGGGATGGTACGTGCGATTCAGGTTCAGCGGGGACAAATCCTAGCGGCAGGTGCACCGCTGTTTGAAGTGATGAATGACGAACGACTCTGGGTGCGCGTTCCAGTCTACGTGGGTGATCTCGACGAGATCGACGTCACAGGGAACGCACGATTGACTCTGCTGGACGGTCGCCAGACAGATCATGATATCGAGGTGAACCCCGTCGCTACGCCGCCGACTGCGATGTCATTGGCATCGACCGTGGATATGTATTTCGAGCTGCCTAATCCTGATTCTGCATTCCGACCGGGCCAGAAAGTTGGCGCACACCTGATGCTGAAAGGTGATGCAGAATCGATCGCGATTCCGTGGTCTTCGGTGTACCACGACATTTATGGCAGTCAGTGGGTTTATGAGCAAACGGCCGACCGGAAATTTGTGCGTCGCAGAGTCGAAGTGTTGTCGGTGATTGATGGCTGGGCTGCGATCGCGCGCGGGCCGAAGGTTGGCACTGCTGTGGTCACGGCTGGTGTGGCTGAGTTGGTTGGGACTGAGTTCGGATTCGCGAAATAGCAACGTCGTAACGTAGGGTGGGACTGGGCTGCGCAAAAGTCTGGTATTTCGGGGCGGTGTGTTTATCCGGTTTTTGTTCCGGAGCAGCAAGCTGGAATCGCACGTTGTTTGCGGGCTTGGAGGCTGAGGCCGATCTTATCTTTGATCCATGTCTTCACATC
>CANJQC010000165.1 GCA_947476295.1 Planctomycetaceae bacterium
GGAATGGTCATCCTTCCACCGGTTCGTCGCGGAAGGCGAATACAATCTGGACTGGGGCGGAGTCGATCCCGTGCCCGGCTGGGATGCACCGGAATGGGGCGAATAACGTAGGGTGTGACCAGCGAGCGAATGCGAGCGCCGGCACACCGGTTAGCGCCTTCATATGAAACACCGCCATGTGGCTGCGGGCTTGCACGGGAACCGGTCTGCATGAAATGATGCACGCCAAAACTGGTGTGCCTGCGATTCGCTTGTCACACCCTACGAAAAATTTTGGCTTCGTTTCTTCCCATTCGATGGCGGACGACCTTAATTATTTCACATTGAATCAGCGGTTTTGGAGCGTTTCATGCGAATCGTGATTCTTGAGGATAGCCGAGCTATGCCGAGCGTGTATGATGAATTTGACGATTTAGACGATGGCGAATCCGACGATGACGATGAGCCAACGGTCGTTTGTTCAAACTGCGGTTTCGAAATGCTGGAAATTGTCTACCAGTGCCCTCGCTGTGGTGAAATTCCGTCCCGCGAGTTCCGCCAATCTACGACGCAACCCCGCTGGGTCATCCTTACCGCATTCGTGCTGCTCGGCGTACTGATGTCGTGGATTTTGATGTGATAGCAATGACGGTTGTGTTGTCTTTTCGGAGATTTAGGGCGGAGAACTCCGACACGAATATCCCTGTCGCCCAAAACCTCTGCGGAACAGAAGTTCCGGCCATGTTGAGACTTGTGTTGCGTTTCACAACTGAGCAGAATCCTGCTACACGGAGATCTGAATGAAGCACAGTTTGGGAGTTCGTCAATGCATGACTGGCTGAATCGGTTTGTTGAAGACGGTACGATTGGGGAATCACAGCTCGAAGAAGCCCGCAATATGGCGGCAAATCTAGGCATCCCGGTTGAAGACGCCCTCATACGACTTGGTTATATTTCTGCTTCAAACCTCGGACAGGCGCAGGCCACGGAATTTGGCTACGAATACATTGAACTCGAAGGACGCCAGATTCCCAATGCCATCATCGAACTGCTTACGGAATCGATGGCACGTGAAAACATCGTGATCCCTATCGAATCGGACGGCAGCTCAGTCGTCATCGCGATGCACAATCCGAACAACATTGAGGTGATTGACAAGCTTCGCTTCGTCCTCAACCGCGAAATTCACCCGGTGATGTCTCCATTGGAATCGATTCAGGCCGCAATTAACCGGCACTATGGTCAATCTGAAACCGAATCTGTGGACTCGATGATTTCGGAATTCACTGAAACGCAGATTGACTTCACCGACCTCGAAGCCGCCACTGCCATGCAGGGCGACGAAGACGAAAGTGCGCCCATTATTCGACTGGCAAATCTGATCATTTCCGAAGCCGTGAAGGAACGTGCCAGCGATATTCACGTTGAACCGTTTGAAGACCGTATCCGAATTCGTTACCGCATCGACGGTATCCTGCTGGAACGCGATAGTCCTCCCAAGCGTCTGCTGAGTGCTCTGGTTTCGCGTTTCAAAATCATGGCAAAGATGGATATTTCCGAAAAACGCCGACCGCAGGACGGGCGTATCAAGACCCGTTCTGGCAACAAAGAGTTTGACCTGCGAGTCTCGATTCTGCCCACCAACCACGGGCAGGCGGTCGTCATGCGTATTTTGGACCGCGACAACATTAAAGTCGGTATTCGAAATCTGGGTTTCAGCGACGAAAATTATCGCACATTTCAGAACATCATTCGTCGTCCGAACGGTATTTTTCTGGTTACGGGGCCGACGGGCTCCGGCAAAACGACAACGCTTTATAGTGCTCTTGGAGAACTCAACCGTCCCGACCGTAAAATTATTACAGCTGAGGACCCGGTCGAATACTACCTGCCCGGTATCAATCAGGTGGAAGTCAAACACGGCATCGGTCTGGACTTTGCCAAAATCATTAAAGCCATGCTTCGACAGGCTCCTAATGTCATTCTGGTAGGCGAAATTCGAGACACCGAAACGGGCGAAATGGCCATTCAGGCGTCGCTTACAGGACACTTGGTGTTCAGCACACTCCACACAAATGACGCCCCGGGTGCGATTACGCGTCTGATTGACATGGGCGTGCAGCCGTTCCTCGTGGCGTGTTCTCTTATGGCCGTTTTGGCTCAGCGACTTGTGCGCGTCGTTTGCCCAAAATGCAAGGAACCGTATCAACCGTCCCCGGAAGAAGTGGATATCTTCAATATTTCTCCGGAAGAAGCGTCGGAAGGTCAGTGGTGTCGCGGAAAAGGCTGCAACAACTGCAAACACACTGGATATAAGGGTCGGCGAGCCGTCTTCGAGCTTATGACAATGAACGGCACGTTGCGTGAAATGGCATTCAACAGCGAACCAGCTCAGAACATCCGCCGCCAGGCTCGATTGTTGGGCATGAAGACACTCGTTGAAGACGCAAAAGACAAAGCCTTTCAGGGCATGACAACTCTGGCGGAGGTCTATAAGTTATCGAAGGGTGGACACTAGGGAAAATGAGGATCGAGCATTCAGCATTCTAAAACCTAGCGCGGGCTCCTCCCGCAACCCAAAAGATGTGAGCACAACGCGCAGTTGTTGAAAAGAAAGAATCTAAATTCTAAATTCTAAATTCTAAATTCTAAATTCTAAATTCTAAATTCTAAATTCTAAATTCTAAATTCTAAATTCTAAATTCTAAATTCAAGGCCAAGTATGTCCCAACCTTCCGGCGGACGTAGTTTTCAGATTGACAAACTACTGGAAACAGTAGTCGCGGAACGTGCCAGCGATCTGCACATTTCCGTCGGCCAGCCCCCCGTGTTACGTGCAGGTGGTCGCCTGGTCCGGCTGGAAACACGTACGCTTTCAGCAGACGACACCACCAACCTGATGAAGAGTATCACGCCCGAACGGAATCAGCAGGAACTGCAAGAACGGGGGGGGACCGACTTTGGGTTTGCGTTTGGCAGTAAAGCCCGATTCCGTGTCGCCGTGTTCAAACAGCGAGGATGCATCAGCATGGTGCTGCGACGCATCCCAAACGAATTCCTGAGCTTTGAGCAATTGGGACTGCCCCCAGTCGTCAAAGATCTGATTCAACGACCTCGCGGATTGTTTCTTGTCACCGGCCCAACGGGTTCCGGTAAGACGACCAGTCTGGCGTCGATGATCAACTGGATGAACCATAATATGGATCATCACATCATTACGCTGGAAGATCCAATCGAGTATTACCATGAGCACAATCATTCCTTGATCAATCAGCGAGAGATCGGTGTCGATGTTCCCAGCTTCCCGGAAGCTCTGCGACGGGCTCTGCGAATGGACCCCGACGTGATTCTGGTGGGGGAAATGCGAGACCTTGAGACCATTTCCGCTGCCATCACGGCGGCAGAAACCGGGCACGTCGTGTTCGGGACTCTGCACACCACCGGGGCTCAGGGGACCGTTGACCGAATTATCGACGTGTTTCCCACGAATCAGCAGGAACAGATCCGTACGCAGTTGGCCAACGCGATCATCGGTATTCTGAGTCAGGCGCTTCTGCCGCGAAAGCCGAAGGGACTGGTCGCCGCCTATGAGCAACTCGTCGTCACCCCGGCCATCGCGAACCTGATTCGGGAAGGCAAGACATTCCGCATCAACAGCTCGATTCAGACCGGACGCAAGTTCGGCATGATTCTGCTTGACGATTCGCTGTTCAATCTTTGGAAAAACGGCATCTGCGACGAAAAAGACGTGATGTACAAATCCAACAACCCGGGCGAACTTCGAGCCCGCATCGAACGTGCTAAACGCGGCGTCTTCGATGATTCAGACGAAGAAGAAGATCATGAATAAGCAGGGCGTTTGATTTGCGATTTTCAACGTCCAACGTCCAACGTCCAACGTCCAACGTCCAAAATCCAAAATCCAAAATCCAAAATCCAAAATCCAAAATCCAGAATCCAAAAACACTGCTATGGCTCAACGCAAACTCGGACAGATCCTTATCGATCTTGGTTACCTCAACGATGACCAGCTCTGGGACATTCTGGAAGAACAGAAACAGAATCCTGGCACTGTCCTCGGACAGCTCGCGATACGCATGGGCGCGGTCACTCAGGCGCAGGTCACCGAAGCCCTCGCTGAACAATGGGGCATGGCGGTCGTTAATCTGGAAGAAACCAACATCCAGTCCAGTGTGCTGGATCTGGTTCCTCAGACGATGGCCGAGATCTATCACATCATGCCGGTGTCGTTGAAGAACAACGTCCTGACCGTCGCGATGGCCGACCCGCAAAACGTCGGCGCAATCGACGACCTCCGGAACTTTCTGGGTTATGAAATTCGAGGTGCCGTGTCTTCCGGACCGGAAGTCGAAGCGGCCATTGCGCGTTATTACGCCGACCGTGACGAGAGCATCGAAGACGTCATCGATCAATTGACAACCGACGAAGACGAAGAGAAGCGCATTCGCGGCTATGACCTTGCGTCCCAGGAGGAAATGTCGGACTCACAGCCAATCAAGAAGCTGGTCAACATGGTCATGTTGCTAGCCATTCGCGACCAAGCAAGCGACATACATTTTGAACCGTTTGAAGACGAATTCAAAATCCGCGTCAAAGCCGACGGCGTGCTGTTTGAAATGGTTCCGCCGCCTCGGCACCTGGCAAACGCCGTCGTAAGCCGTATTAAGGTCATGGCCAATCTGGACATTGCCGAACGCCGTCTGCCGCAGGACGGACGTATTGAACTCAACGTCGGCGGCAACAATGTGGACCTGCGAGTCAGCGTGTTGCCGACGCTGTTCGGTGAATCAGTCGTTATGCGAGTTCTCGACCGCACCGTCGTGGCTCTTGACCTCAATAAGATCGGAATGGACCCGCTCATCCTGAAAAAATTTCGTCAGGTTCTGAAGCGTCCGAACGGCATCGTACTCGTCACAGGACCTACGGGAAGCGGAAAAACGACGACGCTCTATTCGGCCCTGAACGAACTCAACGACACCGAGACCAAAATTATCACCAGCGAGGACCCAATCGAATACGACATCGAAGGCATTATTCAAATTCCGGTAAACCCAGATGTCGGCGTTACGTTTGCAAACGTGCTGCGTGCCGTCCTGCGTCACGATCCGGACAAAATTTTGATCGGGGAAATTCGTGACTATGAGACGGCCGAAATAGCCGTGCAGAGTTCACTGACGGGGCACCTGGTGTTCAGTACGTTGCATACGAACGATGCTGCGTCTGCTATTACTCGACTTCGCGACATGGGCGTGCCGGCATTTCTGATCACGGCGACGGTCGAAGCCATTCTGGCTCAGCGACTGGTCCGTCGTATTTGCAGTGAGTGCCGTACGCAGTTCGCACCGTCTGATGAACTGCTGATGGAACTGCAACTGCCGCTCGACACTGCCCGTAAGTACAAATTTTACTACGGAAAAGGTTGTGCCCGCTGCAATAATTCAGGCTACAAAGGCCGCATCGGGATTTACGAACTGTTGATCATGTCGGACGAACTTCGCGACGCAATCGCGTCCGAAGCCTCCGGTGACGACCTCCGCGATATTGCCCGCCAGCAAGGTATGACCACCCTGCGCGAATCCGGATTGAAACTGATTTTCGATGGCCAGACGACAATTGACGAAGTTGTCAGAGAAACCGTCATGGAAGATGTCGCTTAGTGCGGCGATCCTCACTTTAACCCGGCGTAAGGCAAGGGCCCCTTGCGGTAAAACTACGTTCAAACTGAGCCGCTGCGCGGCGGAGGACTTGCGCAACGATTAACGATTGCCTGTTTTGTGCAGACCTTGGTCATGCTATGGATGATCGGCTTTACGGCAAGGGTTTGATTTGGACGTTCCGGAAGGCGACGGGATCGTTGTGTCCCGCGAATCCAAAGAACCCTCTGGTTCGAGTCTTGCCTGGGTGCACTGAATTTGCCATGTATTCGGTGATTGTCGCAAGGTCGGCTTTCAAAATGAGATTGCCATTCAGTTCGACTTCGATCTTGCCGCCGTTCACAGTGACTTCCTGAAAATTCCAGGTATTCACAGGTCGAAGGAAACCGCGTTTTGCAGCTGCCATGCCATACGCTGATCCGTGGTATTGGCGAGCATCGAGGTTCGCGTATTTCGGATGTTCAGAATCCAGCACCTGAAGTTCGCACATTGCATCGTATGCCGGGTCGCCCGTCCCGTCGGTACGAATTGCGAGACCGTTGTTGCCTCCAGGAGGAACCAAAAATTCCAGACGAACAACGAAGTTAGCAAATTCGTCTGTCGTATGCAGAATGCCGCCATGCCCAGCCTTGCATCGAATCGCGCCATCAATCACTTCGTAGTTCTCAGCGGCACCACCCCAGCCGGTTAGATCGGCTCCGTTGAATTTGGACACAAATCCGTCGGCATGACGCTCGGCCAAAGTCTTATTGGCCTCATCCCACGGAATCTCCCGCAGAAAAATATTGCGCCAGCGAATTTCACCGCCATGCGTCTGTAGGCAAATCGGTCCTTTATGAAACAGCGGACTCTCGCGATCAAAGTAATTCTCCATGATTGCATTATCAACGACATTCTTCCCGTTCAGCCAGACGCTCGTTCGCGCACCAATCTGGCGAATGCGAAAGCTGTTCCACTCCCCGAACGGTCTGTCCGTCAACTCGGAAGGATCTTTGCCCGCAGCGCCTAGGCTGTTGTTCCACAGTCCGCCGCTGCCTTTGTCGGCACCAATGCTGAACTTGCTCGCTTCTGTGGAGTCCCAGATTTGAACCTGAGGATTCGCCTTCAAATAAATCCCACTGTCTGCCAACGGAACCGTCTTGTAGTCAATAAGCAATTCATAGTCGGTGTATTCGCCGTCGGTAACCAGATAAGCACCGAATCCGTCATTGACAAGTTCGTCGTTTTCAACCGACCAGTGCTTCTTTGCGTCTTCTGTCCATTCCGCAATTTGCTTCGCACGATTTTCAGGCGTCATCTTTGCCAGATCACGCGGATCAAAATGCGGCATCCCGTGCCAACCGGTCAGATCCTGACCATTAAAAATAGCCTGAAATCCCTCTGGGACCTCCGCTGCAGAAGTGATCTTATGTGCACTGAATATAATGGCGAAGATCAGCGCTGGAAGGGAAATCTCTTTAACGAGCATGGAAAAGCTCCGAGCAGTATGGTGATGGTGGGGAGTTTGCCCAACTGAGTCCATTAAGTGAAGAGTCACTGTACGGTAGCGAAACTTTTCCGTGTCGAGAACCAATTACAGGTGAGTTTTCGGCGTTCCCTTCCGAAGAAATCAGAGTACCGCGAATTGGCTCGGGTTGCCCGGGCTATAATGCAGCAGACTTTTGAATCGGCGGAATCGATGACTCCGTGACTGGCTCGGCAGATTCTGCCGAACTGCTATAGGCACGTTTTGGGCTGTTCTGTAAAGTCACCCGGGAGTCTTGCCGCGCGACGGATTGCGCGAAAGGGCCGCATTCTTCCAGTGCAGGGAGGCATGGATGTCTGTCATTCGATTTTTACATACTGATTCACTTCGACTTGGTTCGCCAATCTCGGGACTCTCCGATAGCCCGGACTGGCTGCGGAAAGTTGCTGGTTCCGCCGTTCGAACGGCTGTAACCAACGTCATTGAAGCGGCCATTGCCGGCCGCTGCGGCCTTCTGCTGATTGCAGGCCGATTGACAGAATCCAGTCAGGATCTGGAACTCGCCATTACTTGGCTCAAAGCCCAGACTGTCGTTCTTCGCGAACACGGTATTCGCCTTGCGATCGCTGGTCATCCGGAATCGGATCACGCCGCCCTGCGTCGTCTGGATGCCATTCTTGTCGCTCCCGGACAACGCATGGATGTCTGGTCGAACGGTACAGAACGAATCGAGTGCAGCGTGTCATCGGCTTCGGCACCTGGACGCGAGGGTGTACTGGGTATCGAAGTTAGCACGGAATCCGGACGTCGCCCTCAGACCGACCTGGCATACGTTGCCGTGCCATCACTGACGCCTTCATCGACATCCGATTCCATTGACGGAGTTGCCGTATCGCACGATCGTCTGCTGCAAATTTCCGCCGGTTGTCCTCAGTCAATCGGCCCGATGGAACGCGGTGCTTACGGATGCCAGTTGGTCGAAGTGGATTTGTCGCGTCGGGTACTTACCGCCCGCACGTTTATGACGGATGTGATTCGATTTGCTCAAGAGCTGATTTCCTGTCGTCAGGGCATGGCGGCGTCTCAACTGGGTGATCTGCTGAAAGAACGCAGTCAATCGCTGGCGACCAATGGTCGTCGAACAATTGTTGTCGAATGGATCATTGACGGAAATCTTTGGCTCTCGGGTGCAATAACGGAACCGTTGAGCGAGTTTGAACTCCTCAAGAATCTTCGCAACAGTCTGCACGCTGGTCATTCCGGCGCGTGGCCCTGTCGCATTCGGTTTTCTGACCACAGCACGGTCGATGTAGGTCGGCATCCTTCGATTGCTGCGAAAGAGTTTACGGCCGTCGTTCGTGAACGGATTTTGAAATTCAGCAGCTGCGACCGGTTGAACGAAAACACTTCGATCGGAATTCCGATGGGTGCAGGAAGTGAAGCACCAGTTGGGCTGGATCTGCTGCGGCGGGTGGCATGAGTTGACGGAGATTCTTTTCTTGGGGGGACCTACAGTTGGCCCTCCGCTCCGGCGGCGGGAGCTTATGGCGACCAGGCGGTAACGGAGCGTTTGATTACAACTGCAAGGATGGCGACGATGCAACTCACGGATGTTCGAATTGATCGATTTGGTTCTCTCAGTAACATTTCGGTCGAAAAACTGTCGCACCGAGTTACCGTCTTCTGTGGACCAAATGGTGCCGGCAAATCGACGTTTGTCAGATTTCTTCGCGGTCTGCTGTACGGTTACCGTCGCAACACGCCGCGGGCTCAGACGGAACTTCATGCGGAATCCGGATCTGCGAGAATTCAAACAGGGGACGGGCCATACACGTTGCGTCGCTCGTGGTCGTCCATTTCCGGCGAGCAGTTCATCATGACCGACGAATTTGATCGCCTCGTGGTTTTAGGGCAGGGAAATCCTCTGCCAGCATGGGTGACTGAAGACGTCTTCCGTGAAGTCTTCACGGTAGGTTATGAAGAAGCGGAACGCTTCGAACTTCTGACGCGCATGTGCATGGAATTCGGAACGGGTCTAAGCGACAGTGATCCGGAACTTCGTCAGGCTGAAGCTGCGTTGCGACATACGACTTGCGATCGTGATGGAAACGGAGTTCAGCGAGGCATCGTTGATCGGATCGCCGAACTTTGCCATCGTCAGGGCGATTTGCAGAGCGAGATCACGGCTCTTCACCGCCCCGCTGCTGACCTGCCCGCGGGCGTCGAGCAACTCATCCGCGAAATTGATGCCGCCACCGGTGTTATCGAACGCATCGATGCTCGAATTCGCGAGATCGATGCTGAAAGTCTGAGGCTTGAGCAACTCCGCACCGAACTCCGCCGTGGAAATGTGCTGCCACTCAATCGACAGGCAATTGAAGGTGAGATCCGGACGGTCACTCTCAGCCTAGAACGCTGGCGGAAAATTCGAGGACTCATTTCTCACCAAAGCGAAGCATGCTGCGCAGCTGCGGATTTGGCAATGCGTCCTTCAGAATCGGCCAGGACCATTCGGGCAATTGTGTCACGGCTTGAAGAACGTGCTCAGACGTTGAATGAATGCATGCACGGATCCGTCTGCTCGGAACCCGAACGCACTGGCGATGGCGATGTGATTCGCCAGTTGCGAGGCGAAATTTCGGCGCTGTGTTCCTATTTCGGGCAGCACGAAAAATCCGCCGCTCGGCATATCGAATCGCTGCAGGCCATGATTGCCGAACGAGCGCATTCTGACGCTGCCGAAATGGAACGATTGCTCGAAGCGCATATCGCAACTCTGAGAGCCGAACTCGCTCGTGCGGAGAACGTCCTTGCTGAAAGTGCGATTCCAAAGTCCGACACCTTTTGCCGTTTTGTCGGTCATCAGGAATTGTCTGGTCCAGACATTCAGGGCTTGCCTGGCTATCGTTCGGCGGCGGAAGTGGAAGCTCAGATTGAACGACTGCGGGCCGAACGACGGCCTCTGGTTGCTGAATGCAGTGGAACCGAAGAGTCACGCAGCAGCAAACGTATTCTGCTGGAACGCATGAGCCAGGAACTGGCTGGCAGTGCAACGCTGGAAAAACTGGATGCATTACGTGCTCAACTTGCACAGCTGGATTCAGAGATTGTGTTGCTGGATGACCACCGCCGTCAACTGGATCGTACCGAAACGAGTTTACGGGAAGTGATCGAACGCCTAAAGAGACGCAGTCATTCAAAGGTTCTGGAACTTGCCTCGCAGTACATTCAGCGTCTCACTGATGGCGAATGCCGAAGAGTCACTGCCGCTTTGCCGGATCGCATTCTGGTCCAGACAACTCAGACGGGTGAACAACTGACTTTGCAACAACTGAGTCGCGGCACTCGCGATCAGGTCGGTCTCGCGCTGCGACTGGCTTTGATTCAGGTTCGCTCAGAAACTCAGGGGCGAGTCCCGCTGATTCTGGACGACATGTTTGTGACATCGGATGATGCACGAGCCAATGCGGCGGTTGCGCTGCTGACCGAGTTGGCTCAACAGGGACAGCAGATCGTATTCTTTACGTGCCAGAAAGATGTGCGTGACCTGTTTGCACGTTTCAATGCTGACGTGCGCACTTTTGACTATCGCGTGGAAGAGTCAAAACATTCACTGATTGGGCTGCCATCTGTGATACCGAAGCCGGTCCTGCACGCTTACGTCGAACCGGTTATGAAAGTCAGTTCGGTAGTGATGCCGCTGCAGCCGGTCGAACCAGAAGTCCATCGGAATGGTACGAACTGGCTGTTTTATCTCGAAGTGGATCACGGTGTGGAAGACCTTGCTGAAATCACGCTGGGTGAACTGGAGGCACTTCGAACCTCTGGCATTCTGACGATCGATGATCTACTAAATCGTACGGTTCCACAACTTCAGGAAACGGTTCGCCTGAAAGGTTTCCAGTTGTCGGTCGATCGATTGCATGCACTGCGGGGCCAGGCGGAGTTGACGATTCGCGTCCCGATGCTGCGTCGCAGTGATGCCTCGCTGTTGTTCGCCTCAGGAATTTGCAGCGTCGAAGAACTTAGCCGCCTGCGTCCGGAAACTGTTTACGATCGAGTGTCCGAATTTCAGCGATCAGAATCCGGCAGTCGCTACCGTCGCGGCGGACGTCTGATCGATCGTCAGCAGGCGATCAATTGGGCTCGCTTTGGCCAGTGTACCCGCTCGCTGGACGCCGCCCGTCACAATCGCTCTCGCTTTTCAGTGCGATCTGCGTCACGCTCCACAACGTCGGCTTCACACTCCGAATCGGTCGGAGCAACGGCTGCGATGTCGCGTGAAGAAAATGGTCAACGAAAATCAGGTTCGCAAGCCAACAGTCGCCGTCGTCGCCTCATCAGTGGGAATGTGGATGTTGAAGAACGTCGCGCCCGCCGATTGGCTCGCCGTCGCCGTCAGACAGCGCGTTTACGAACGGAAACAATTGAGAGTGAAGGTGACACATCTGAGATCGCGGAACAAGCCGGAGGACTGCGATTCTTTCTGACTCGAACAAGCCACATTGAAAGAGCCCCGTCCATCGGACCTCGCACGGCTCAGATGCTGGAATCAATCGGGATTCATACTGTGGAAGAACTGATGAGTGTGACAGCGGAAAGGATCTCTGAAAAACTGAGCCATCGACGCATGACGCCGCAAGTGATTCAGCAGTGGCAGCATCAGTCGCGGATGATGTGTCAAATTCCGGAGCTGCGTAGCCACGATGCTCAGATTCTGGTGGCGTGCGGGATAACGACGCCAGAAGGATTGGCCGGACAGAATCCTTCAAATCTGCTGAACGTCGTTGTACCGTTCGCAAATACGAAAGAGGGCGAACGGATTATTCGTAACGGCAGAAAGCCGGACCTTGCGGAGGTGACTGAGTGGGTTCAATGGGCCGCCAATGCTCGTTCATTCAAAGCCGCGTAAGCCGTAAAATGCAGGATGCGGCAACGAGCCATTCGTGGTCTTTGCCGGGTCTTGCATCCGGAAAATGAGACCGCAGAACAACCTGCGAGGGTGGAATTTTGTTAAATCGATCCTGAGTTTCAAAACAAGCAGAATGTCATTTTCATGGGTGTTGCGGCAAATCACAAATCAGCACCAGACCGAGTTTGCAATCGAATTTCCGGGCGAGCGATGATTGCCGTGGTTGCCGGAACGATGAGTATCGCTGGCTGCATGAATCCGGAGTTCACAAGGTTTCCTTCCTGGAACACTCAATTCCCAGCGGCCGAAAACGCCGCCTACACTCGGCAGGATCCATTTCCTGATCCGGACATCGGTCCGTCAACCGATTCTTCCCCGCGCGGTTACGAACGCCCACGAAGCACGGCAAGACAGGCAGCTGAACAACGACTGCTGCAAGGCCTTCCCGTCGGTCCCGAAAGTGTGCCTCCCGGTGTACCGCAAGGCATCAGAAATAACTCCCGAGCGGTTTACTAATCAGTGCTCCGCCAAACCGGGATTCTCGAGACGAGCAACCAACCGCCACGGCCGCGTAGTTCCCAGAGAATTAGCCCATCGGCTTGTCAAACTGCGTAAGATTTTCCGATTCTGATCATTGACGCAGGTCATACAGATTCTGATACTAACGCCCGCTGGACGTTGTTCACAGCTTCCGCGCTATCTCTCAAAGCCGGGCCACGGTTTTTGAAGTTGCGCATTTCATTAGGGCTGGAAGCCCGGCATATCGTCTGCCGGTGGCGTGAGCCACCGGAATACGGAAAATACCGTAATGCAGGCCTGACGGGCCGACACACTCGGCAGTGTGGCGGCCCTTCAGGCC
>CANJQC010000166.1 GCA_947476295.1 Planctomycetaceae bacterium
ACATCCTGGGGGTGAAGAAGCTCCCAAGGGTTCGGCTGTTCGCCGATTAAAGTGGTACGTGAGCTGGGTTTAAACCGTCGTGAGACAGGTTGGTCCCTATCTGCTGTGGGCGTACGAAACTTGAGGGGTATTCTCCTTAGTACGAGAGGATTTGGAGGGACGTACCTCTGGTGTTCCTGTTGTCACGCCAGTGGCATCGCAGGGTAGCTATGTACGGTTGTGATAAACGCTGAAAGCATATAAGCGTGAAGCCATCCCCAAGATAAGGTTTCGTTGAACTTCGGTTCTGAACTCCCCTGGAAGACTACTAGGTTGATAGGCTGGCTGTGTAAGGCGCGAAAGCGTTTGAGCTGACCAGTACTAATGGAGGAATGCTTGGCCACTTTGATCAACGGTCAGAATATTACTTAGACTTCATCATACACAGGATCGGGCGACTCCGTTGTCCCTTCTGTGGTTTCCCGGTAAATCACTTGTGAGGAAACACGCGTTCCCATTCCGAACACGAACGTTAAGCTCGCAAGGCCAATGATAGTGCCCACAAGCGCGAAAGTAGGTTATGCCGGGATCTTACAATGCTAAAAGCCGAACTCGTAAGAGTTCGGCTTTTTTTATGCGATGGCAGCGACTGATTGGTTTTGGAGTCTGTGATTCACTTTGTTTACGTGATCCGCCGAGACATATTTCGATCGATGCCAATTCGTTTCTCGCTATGAATTTTGCATGGATTCCTGCATCTGATTACTAGCCGATTTCAGAAACTCGTGCTGCCGGTTGAGTTCCTGCATGGTGGTTTCCAGTTCCTGCAGCAATTCCGTTGCCTCTAGGCGCTCTTCAATGTGTAGAATTGCGATTTTGAGGCGGTGCAGTTGCTCGGGCAGGGTGCTTTCGAGTTGTGCAATCATTTCTCTGGCGCATGTCCTTACGATCTTGGTGTGTTTCTGAACGGTTTCACGTTCGGCAAGCCGAGCCGTTGGGTGCAGTTCTCGCCAACTAGTCATGTCTTGTTGTCGGGACAGGTCGGCCACCTGCACCAAGCGACCGAACGGTGATATTTGTTTTCTCGAGATTTTCTGAATCGATTGCGCTGTTTCCATGCAGCGCTTGGCTTTGGCCGATTCTGGGTCCTGTCGCAGTGCGGCCTGAAAACATTGCAGTGCCAAGCCAATGTTCTTCATCTCCATATAAATGTTTCCAAGATTGATATGCGCGTCGATCATATCGGGGGCCAGCTTGAGTGCCTCTTTATAGGCCGAAATCGACATCGTATTCATCCGCAACGCGCGCTGAGCGATTGCCATGTTATAGTAGGCTTCGGCGCATTTTCTGTCACGCTGAAGAGCCCGACGCAGGACTTCAGTTGCTTTCTTGTGTTCCCCCATCCGGTTGAGGATCGCGCCTAGGTTGACCCATGCCTTGGTGTGGGATGGATTTAACAGCGTTAGCCTTTCAAAGCATTCGCGGGCCGGTTCCAGCTTTTTCTGGAAAAAATTTGCCATCCCCAGCAGCTCAAGAGCGCCCTCTTCGTTCGGGGCCACTTCAAGCAGTTTTTGCAACTGTTGACAGGCTTCGGCATATTTCTGTGCTCGAATCAGTTTGCGGCTTGCCTGAATGGCTCTTGTCGTTGGTGTTTCTTTGTTCATTATCTGATTCCGAGGACTTAGGCAGTGGCACTGAATTTCATGATCGTGGACGCGGAAGTGAGGTGTTCTTCCGTTTCACGGCCGGAGAATCAGCGGAATGGTGGTGATCAGAGTTGAGCGGTTATTGAATTTGCAAGCGAAACAGTGCTTCCGGGCATGGTTTACGGTGAGATAAGGCAAGTTATGAGAATCCACGATCCGGCAGCAAACGGGTGTTTTTGAAAGGTAGAGTTTGCCCAAATTCACGCAGGTTGAACAGAGGTAAAGTTTGCGTTGTCATTTTACTGAGTTCAAGCACGAAAACCTGTGAAGTCGATGCACGAGTGAGAATCCCGAAAAACGGCTTTCGGGAAGAAGCGGACCAACAGCATCTTCTGTTTAGCAAGATCGTGCAGGTTCTGAATGTTTCAATTGGTTATCCGAAGCATCATGCTGGCGGCCGCCCTCTGGACCAGCCTGACGCATCTTAGCTGTCTAAAAGCCGGAGATGCTCGCGATACGCCCTTAGTGCGAGCAGTTCAGTTGTCTCGAAAGTCTGTGGTCAACATCCATACTGAGCGGATGTCCGCCGAAGACAAGGATTCAAAGTTTTTCTCATCCAAATCACGCAAGGTAACCGGAATGGGAACCGGGATCGTGATCGATGAACGCGGCTATATTGTCACGAATTATCATGTTATTCAGGACGTGGATGTGATCACGGTGACGCTGGATGGCGGATCGAGCTACGAAGGGTGTCCGGTATCCTATGACCGCAAGCACGATCTGGCGATTATCCGGATCACTGCCACTGAGCAGCTGACCGTGATGAATATGGGCACGTCATCAGATCTGATGCTGGCCGAGACCGTTTATGCCGTCGGCAATGCATTTGGCTACGAACATACGGTCACTGCCGGCATCGTGAGCCAGCTTAATCGTGATGTAGAAGTGGATGAAACTCAATCGTACGAAAATCTGATTCAGACAGATGCCAGCATCAATCCAGGCAACAGCGGTGGCCCGTTGATCAATCTCAACGGTGAAGTCATCGGAATCAATGTCGCCATTCGTTCCGGTGCCCAGCGAATCGGGTTTGCAATTCCGATTGATGACGCTCGTCGCACGATCGCCAGATTGATGAGTGTCGAACGGTTGAACGGAATTCCGCACGGGCTAGCCACAAAGGATATAAAATCAGCGGAAGAAAAGACGTTAGTGGTAGAGCAGGTCACCGCCGAGAGTGCTGCGGATCTGTGTGGTATCAAGACCGGCGACGTCATTCGTTCCATCCGCGGGATCACCGTGCTGGATGGCACCGATCTGGAAAGATCACTGCTCGATCTTCCACGCGGTAAAGTTGTTGATGTCGTCGTCGCTCGCGACGGGCGCGAGCAGACTCTGCAACTGACCGTTGGCGTCGGCAAGCCGACTCGAACACCTGTTGCCGCGATCTCGCAGCAGTCGGATGTAAACGTCGCTGATAATCACAGGAGAACCGCAGAAACACCCGAGGTCAGCGGAACTGTCATTTCAGACGCGGAACAGGGTGTGATGAATCGCGCTTGGGAACTGCTTGGCCTGCGTCTGGAAAATCTGAACGAAGTGGAACGAATCGAAATAGTCGGAAAAGCATATCCCGGCGCTCGCAAGCCCGTGCGGTACAATGGCGGACTGCGAGTTGTCTCGGTCCGTTCCGGCAGCGTTGCTTCTCGTTTCGTCAATGAAGGCGACATTCTCCTTGGGCTCGACGGTTTTGAAACACTCGGCCCGACAAACATCAGCTACATTCTGCGTGATGCTCGAATCAGCAATCCCGCTCCGATGAAGTGCCAGATCCTCCGCAAAGGCGGCAGTCCCATTGAGGGCACTCTCATGCTGAAAAATCTCTAGTTATGGGAGTGGCAGATCAAAACGTTCAGTGATGCGGCCGTGTGATGCTCCGCCAAGGCGACCGATCAAGTCCAGAAAGTCCGTCATCGGCCCAGCCGACGTCATCAAAGCATTGTCGTCCAGATACAGATAAACGATCTTGCCGACCACAATGCTGGCACCGCCGGGGCCGGGGGCTTGTCAGTCCCGGCTAGGAACTGATCCAGAATTCCGGCGCTTGGTGAGCCGGATTGGAATTTGGTGATACTGGTTTGGCTGGTGGGGGGAGTTAGGATCGGGAGCTGCGGCAGCGTGTGGTATGACCGTGCATCACGCGAACCAGCGCAGTCGGTACTCGACTCAGAAAGTTACGCTGGGAAGCTGATTGCACCTTGCTGCTCACGCCACTTTGTCGATCGGGATCAATCGAGGGATCGCGATACGTAGTCCGACTACATGACCGCAATTCGCCTGCAATTCTGCAAAGCTGAGCCGCAGGAACCTCACCAATTCTTCCGGAGCCTGCATCCGTAAATAGTCTTTAGCATACACGGCCATCTGGCGGTCGTAGCTTTTCTGACTTCCTGTGTGCATGTAACACGCACCACCAAACCGCCGGATATCTCCGTTGAATTGCGGACTGATGTGGTAGAGTTCATGAAAGACAGTAATCATCTTTTCTTCAAAGGTCAGGTTTAGAAATCGCGGCAGAAAAAAAGTCAGGATATAAAGCGCCTCGCGGCCATGATGAGTCACGCGTTGTACGGTCCACAGTCGTCCTTTTCGCCGTTCGACAATCGAGCCGCCTTCGAATCGCAGCGGCGTCAATCGCGCCTGAATGCCCCATTCGACGGGCGATCGAGTCTGCGCGAACGTGACGGCAACTTCTGGCATCCGCACATGCCTAAACTCTGGATGTCGTCGACAAATATCTTCGCACAGAGCTGTAATCGCCCGGCAAAAATCGAAATGCTGCGCCACGTTGGTCACTCTCCCGATCCTTCGGAAGTCCATCAATCCCTAATATCGCCATGTCTGCTCGCGACGCAGCGTAGATCGATGCTCAGTTTTCGACAAGTTCAAAGATGGGCTGTTGCCTGTTCGCTATTCATCAATGGTCCCCGCGTCCTTGAAGAAACCCTGTTCGTCGATTCTCCGCTTGATTCTGAGTCGTCGTCGCAATTCGTTTTCTACCTGTTGCTCATCGTAGTTCGGGAATTCGTGGCATTTGCCGTCAGCGCATTCACTGGCAAGTCAGGTCAAATAGCCGAGAACCCTCTATAATCGTCTTACAAATCGGCGTCCGCCGCGCACGAGCGACCTTCGAAAGAAAAATCGCATCCTGCCGAGATTTTATTTCCGAATCAGTCTCGCTCACGGAAATTCGAATCTCGCGCGGCAACGAGCAACGTGTTTAACCCGTGGCCGAAGATTGTATCAAACAACGCACCGTCTCCAATCTAGGGCTGACATTTACTGAGCGGCTAAGTTTTCGTGACGAGACGCTGCCGACGTGCGATCGATTCATGATCCAGGCGGAAAAAGGTGTGGATTCTGTAGGAGAAACCGGGAGAATCAGCGTTTCTCGAATAGCCGGTGCCCGTCGCTGGTCGTTTTCGTTTTCAGATGGATTGAGGAATTCAATAATGCCAATGACTTTCAGTGTTGCTTCGATAAATGCCGGTACGCTGACCACCGCCCTGACTTTATCACTCGTTTGGGTTTGCCTTCAGGTCGCGACGGCAAGTCCTCAGGCAACAGATCCACTTCCGACAGAGGAAGTCGCTGTGGCGAAGCAAGTCGAGATTTCGGATGAGCCCCGAGCAATTGATCCGGCGACGCTCATGGAGCCGCGACTGGCCGCGCCGACGACCGTAGGGTTCGATAAAGTCTCGATGAAGGAACTCTATCGCTGGCTGCAGGAAGAGCAGAAACTCAGCGTATCCGTTGACGCGGCGGCGATGAAGGACAAGGGGATTTTGTCCAGCGAATTTGTCACCGATAAGCTCGACAATGAACCGTTGTATCTGATTCTGGATCGTTTGAAATCACTCGGGATCGGCTGGTACGAAGAAGGCGGCGATCTCTTTTTGACGACAACTGACGCGGCAAATCAGAAGATGATTACCGTGTCGTATAACCTGGGCGAGCTTCTGGACGCCGGATTTGAAGGCGACCGAGTTGTGGAAGCGATTTCGTCAGCCACTGGAAGCACACTCATTGAGCAGGGCGATGAGGACGGTGCGGTGGTCTTGCTCGGCGACGTCGTGTTCGTCCGACAGATACAGCAGGTGCAGCGAGAAGTTCGGGGATTGCTGGCGGGACTGAAGAAGACCGGCGGACAAACATTGACAATGGCGCCGCCACAGCATGCCTTGCTGCGTGAGAAGCTGGTGCAGAAGATTTCCATCACTCTTGAGGAAGTTCCGCTCAGCGAGGCCATCGCAGAAATTGCCCGCGTATCCGGCGCGGACATTCGACCCAATTTTGCAGAGTTGAAGACGGCGGGTGTGCGCGATCGATCTCCGATCAGTATTGAAATGACGGATCAAAAACTCAGCCTTGTTCTTCAGGCGGCGTTGTCGAACTTCAAACTGACTTGGCTGGTGCAGGACGGCGTGATTTGGATCGTTCAGAGTTCGACTGCCGAATCCGCAACTCGAACGGCGATCTATGATGTCCGGGATTTGTGTCGCGACGAAGCGGAATCCGACGCCTTGAAGTATGCCCTGATGGAACAAGCGGGTGGGTCGTGGCAGGAGAATGGTGACGAGGTCGGAAGTCTGATGTTCGCCCGCCCAGGCATCTTAGTTGTACGACATACCGAACAGATGCTCGGGAACGTGTTGCAACTTTTGGAAAATTACCGCACCGCGTTGCGTGAATCGAAACCCCGCAAGAAGTTGGGACTGGATCCGAAGGAAGTCGTCACGTACTACTACCGCCTGCCCACGGAAATGGCGAAGGATTTGCAACAGCACGTGACTGAAATGGTTCGGACGGAAACATGGAAATCTGAAAATACACCGGACGCTCCGGGAACGATCAGAATCCTGAAGTCAACATCTGACCTAATTGACACTCACGGCAGGTCCGCAGCGTCTTCCAGCGAAGCAGCAGGGCAGAGCGGAGGACACGTCCTGGTTGTGGACAATTCGGTGCTGATCATTCGCCAAATGCGCGAGGTGCATGAGGAGATTGACAGACTGCTGAACAAGCTGACAACGGGGGAAAGACCAGTTGATCCGAATGCGATGGGAAGTGGTGGAGGCGGGTTTGGCGGAGGATTCTTTGACGTACGTTAAACCAACGTCAACTATAATGGCAAGAGGTACGGAGTGGAATCCACACTCGAAGGCTGCATCTTGAGTGATGCGGCATCATGCAGTAAACTCCGTCCAGTGAGCTCCAAACATTTTCAGGCGATCGACTTCGTGTGGCACACCGGAAAATTGATTCGCACTAATCTGATCACGGGGTTTCTCGGAACGGGCAAGACGACGGCGATTCTGGATCTGCTGAATTACCGTCCGGAAGGCGAACGCTGGTCGGTCTTCGTCAATGAATACGGGATGGTCTCAATCGATGAACTGATGTTTGACGAGCAAACTCCTGAGATTCAGATTCAGGAACTGGCGGGCGGTTGTTTTTGCTGCACAACCGCAGGCATGATGGACACGATGCTGCTTCAGTTTATCCGCCGCACGAAACCGGATCGCCTGCTCATTGAACCAAGCGGAGCTGGGCATCCAGCGCGAGTCATTGATGTGCTACGAAGTCAGCGATTCCGTTCGATTCTGGATCTGCGTGCCACCATCTGCCTTGTCGATCCGAAAGATTTCGACAATCCCCGCGTTACCAACAGCGAAGTGTTCCAGGACCAGATCCAGATGTCCGATGTCATCGCTATCAACTGGCTGGATAAGCGTGAATCGGGTCAGATCCTGCGCTGCCGCCAATGGATCGATCAGTTCGATCCGCCGAAGCTGCTTGTCGCAGAAACGCAATTTGGAAAACTCAAACCAGAATGGCTGGATCTGGACGGCATCGTTATGCGGCCACCTCGATTCGCTGATGCACATGCGGTCCACACTCATGCTGTGGGAGAGCCCCATGCAGCGATTCTTATGGAACCAGTGATCGTTCCATCCACTCAATCCGCCATGCCCGGTCAGCCACTGCGACTGGAAAACGCGGGCAATGGTCAGCGGGCTTGTGGCTGGATTTTCTCGTCGGCTGAGGTCTTTGACCGCGCGACACTCTTTGATTTTCTTGCCGCAATACCAAGTGTGCAACGCATCAAAGGCATATTTCACTGCTCCGATGACTGGTGGCTAGTCAACCGTACGGGGCACGACGTTTCGGTTTCGCGCACGGCCTATCGTCGTGACAGTCGGGTGGAAGTCATCACGGACAACGAATTTTTGAACTGGGCGCGGTTGGAAGCGGAGATGACGGCGTATCTGGATTCAGAGTAAGACGTGTGAGGTCACATCTGAACGCTTGCTGGACTCACGTCGTTGAAATCAAGATTTTGTCCATTCTTGAGGAGGTCCAGAGCAAATTCCCGTTGTGTCAATGACTCATTCTGGATAAAACCGGGGAATAGCTGGTTTTTGGCCGAAATGATGAGGCTTTTGAGTTGTCAGCCGGGGGTTACCCGCTATTGATTCAGAAACCTTCTGTGAAACGGGCGGAGTCCCGCACTTCGCCATCGTTGTTTCTTCCCACCGTCACATCCATGAATTGAAGTCTTTTTGGTTTAAGGTGACAGCCTTGCGAAATCACACTTATCAGGCTGGTGATTTAGTCGTCTATACGCTTCCGAAACAAAGTCCGACACCTGGTCCTCGCGCCCGATCCATCCATCCGTCCCGCATGGGAGACGACTACAGTTATCTTGTCGATAAGTTCTGGATGGTGGCCGAAGTTCTGCCGGACGATAAGCTGCGACTGGTGACCCGACGCGGTAAGTATCGAGTGGTTTCCGCCGCCGATTCGCTCCTGCACAAGGCTGGTTGGTGGCAACGATTTCGTAACCGAGGACGTTTTCCGGCTGCAGAAGTGTTGCAGATGTCCGGGGCAGAAGTTCGTTCGACGTGAGTTGTATCGTGTGACATGCTCAACTCACTCCGGAACCCGATATTCGACGCCGAAGGCACTGGATCACCAGAGTTGATTGCGGCGGGAAGTGCGCTGCGATTGAACGGGATTTTGTTGTTCTTTGTTGCCGCAGTCCTCATCATTCTTGTCCGCGTCTGCTGGGTGCAGACGCGGTTGCCGGGCAAATACCTTGTGGCGCTGCAAGTCACGTCCACGGAAGACGAGCCTCTTCCTGCTCGCGACGGACGCATTCTAGCCGACTCCATCGTGCTGGCTTCAGACATTGATGTGTATCGCGTTGAGATCCATTATCGCTGGCTGCAAAAAGTGATCGATCCTCAATGGCTGCGGTTACAGATCCGCAAGCGACTCAGCCGGGATGAACGCCGCAATGTCTGCCTGATTAAGGAAGTTGAAAATCAGATTGGCGTTGAACGCACGTCTCTGCGCGACGCTCTGGCAGAAGTAACACAGATCCCAGCTGCGGAACTGGCGGCGAGATTCTGCAAGGTTGAAGAACGTGTTCAGCGAATCAGTGACGCCGTCAATCGCCGTCAAACTGGATCGAAGGCCTCTGTTGCCGAGAAAGACCCTAAAGAGCATCCTGGCGTGTTGATGGCTGTCGCTGAGTCTATTCGTGCCGCACTCACCACACCGCCCATGCGCGCCGAAGAAAGTCGTATCGTCGTCCGTGACGAAGAAACTTGGCATCCGGTTCTGGAAGACGTCAGCATCACGATTGCGGCCATGATTAATGAACATCCGGAGCGGTTCCCCGGCGTTCGCGTCGTCAGTTCCACCCGCCGCACGTATCCGGAACAAACGCTGGCCGCACATGTCGTTGGCGTCCGTACCAATGTCCGCGATTCGGATCTGACGGGTTATTCGGCGATTGCCGATCTGACCATCACCGCCCCCCGCGTGGGGCGTTCGGGCGTGGAACGCAGTTACGATCATGAATTGCTGGGCGGCGCTGGAGTGCGGCGGACAATTCGAGACCGTCGGCAGCGTGTGATTTCGTCGAAGATCGTGCGGCATCCGGTGAGTGGTCGTGATGTCACCGTGACGCTGGATTCACGGCTGCAACAGTTGTCCGAACAGTTGCTGGCAGAATCGCTCGGTGATGCACCTCGCCTGCTGCTGCCCGCGATGCCATCGACAGAAAACAGCGAGGAGGAAACGGCGACGGAAGCGGAGCCGCAACCGATCCCGGTCGGTGGCTGCGTCATTGTGATGGAAGCCGATTCCGGTCGATTGCTGGCCGCCGCGAGTGCGCCAACATTTGATCTGTCGATGTTCGTGGATGGCTCACCAACCATGTGGAACGCCGTCAACAGTGATACGCGGCGTCCGTTTGTACCTCGCTTTACCGGCATGGCACTGCCGCCCGGTTCGACATTCAAGATCGTCACAGCGATCGCAGGCCTTGAATCTGGCACGATCACGGCGGATGCGCCGTTCGAGTGCCATGGGTATCTGACCAATCCCGACGAACATCGCTGCATGATCTTTCGGCTGTTCGGAGCGACGCACGGACGAGTCGACCTGAAAACAGCAATGGCTCAATCGTGCAATGTTTATTTCTTTGACGCCGCGCGCCGGATGGGAATCGAGCCTTTAGTACAGTGGGCCGATCTGCTGGAATTCGGTCGCGTGACGGGAATTGATTTGCCGTTTGAGAAAACCGGCACCATTCCGAACGCCGGTCGAAGTTCTGCCGCTTCCGAGACGGAGGCTGTTCGCAGACGATTTGAACGCGAAGCACTTGGTATGTCGATCGGACAGTCACGACTCACTGTCACACCGCTTCAAATGGCGCGACTGCTGGCGTTCGTGGCGAACGATGGCTGGCTTGTGACACCGCATGTGGTGAGCGAGGACGGCATGGCGCGGAGAGCGTCCGAAATCAATCATTCGCCGTACCTGTCGACTCGACACCGTATCCCCGGCGTTAGCTCTGAAATACTCAGCGCCGTCCGCGCGGGATTGGTGGCGGCGGTTGAGCAACCCATTGGAACGGGATTCAAAACCGTTCGTCTGCCGGGTGTGGCGATCGCCGGCAAGACGGGAACGGCAGAGACATCAACCGACAAACCGGACCATGCGTGGTTCACCGGTTATGTTCCCGCTGAGAATCCCCGCTTTATTGTCGTCGTCGTGCTTGAACACGGGGGCTCTGGCAGCAAAGCCGCCGGCCCCATCGCCCGAGAACTCGTACGCTCACTGGCCGAACGCGGCTTGCTGAACGATGGGAGCGTACCTGCTGGGAAATAAGAGTCATTGGACTGTGGCGTGACTGCAAATCATCGCGCTCAGGCCGTTGGCCTCACATCGTCACCGTCGCGATCCTGTCCAATGATGTTCTCGCGAATTTCCATGCCCAGCGGTATGTCGTATTCAATCAACAGAACCGCCGGTTCGGCGAAACTGCGGCCAATCGTCAACTTGTAGGGCCTGCGGGGTGCCCTCGCGTGACTCACATTATTCCTTTGTCGCGTGCCCTCGCGCCTAACCGGGGAGACGCAAAGGTAACAGCAGAATCGTGATAATGACCGCATTTTCTCCCATGGCGCTCCTCTTGTGGTTTTCAGGCTACGGTTGAGTTCCGGGTACGTCGTTCCCCTAAAGCGGATACAATGAGCAAAAGCTCACTGACGTTCTCTGCGGTCAGGAGTCCGACCAATGCGTCGCGTTGAATCACCGGGGCTGTTATGCAACATTCTGCCGCATGAATCCGTGCGAGGGCGGCATCCAGCATGTCGTTCACGTCAAGCGACAGAAAATCGCGACGCATCACATCTCCCACCAGCGCGTCCGGCCCGCGCTGCTGCAGCGCGACCATCAGATCGCGGCTGGTAAGAATGCCCAGGACTCGCGAATCTTCCACGACCGGAAAATCCTGTTGCGGAGTCGCTAGGATCAGTTCAATGGCTCGTTGCAGGGAATCACCGGGCCGGAGCGTGCGAAAGTCGGTCATCATCGCCCGCCTCACGGGCATGCCTCCGAGCGCAGACTTCATGGTGACCATGCTTGCTTCCTGAGCTGCGCCGATCCATACAAAAAGTGCGATAAACATCAGGAACGGATTTGTGAAGAATCCAACAAAGGCAAACACCAGTGCCATTGACTGCCCAACACTCGCGGCGATCTGTGTGGCACGCATGTACTCAAGCCTCGTTGCCAACAGAGCTCTTAACACACGTCCGCCGTCCATCGGAAACGCCGGGAGCATGTTGAAGGCGACCAGGATCACATTGACCGCCATCAGGCGTTCGAGAAATGAACCGGTTGTCACGCCGAGTTGTTCAAGGGGCGTAAATACGGACGTGAACTGAATCAAGGTCCATAACCCCGCTGCAATAATCACATTGACGGCTGGGCCTGCCAGGGCCACCCACAACTCCTGCAGTGGTTCCTCTGGCATGCGTTCCAGGCGAGCGACACCGCCGATTGGCAATAAGGTGATATCCCGTGTCTTAATGCCATACCGGGCCGCCATCAGGGCATGGCCAAACTCGTGCAGCACCACGCAGCTGAACAGGGCAAGAACAAAGGCCACGCCTTCCAGCGTTTTTCCGTCGCTTTGACGCGCTGACCATTGGCTCAGGATGACAAAGGCAATTAAGATCAGAAACGTGGCATGCATGTACACACCGATGCCGCGAAATTCACCGAGTCTCCAGGACCATTTCACGTTTACGTCTCCTTCGCTCTTGTTGTTGCTGGTCGAAAAAACAGATAAGTCTGCGGAACGCTCCAGCCCGGATTACAGCCTTGAGAGTCGCTGGCGACCTCTGAGCCTCTTAAAATGCTTTCTCTGCTACAACCAGCCACTGGGGCAAGGCCATCTTGCACATTAGGCCAATCTGGCAAAATGGGCAGTTGCGCCGCTGAGGCATTTTGAGTATACCTCCACAGCATACAAATTGTCATCGCATGCTATGGAGAGAAATCTATGTCACGGTCTGATGTCAGTATTGGGCTCTGCGAAATTGTCTGTCACTTTGAAGAGTTAGAAGATCCTCGATCGACGATCAATCGGCTGCACCCGTTGCCAAGCGTCCTCACGATTTCTTTGATGGGCGTCCTGGCCGGAGCCGATGGACCGACCGGAATTTCCAAGTGGGCTGTCGCAAAGAAAGATCTGCTGTTGCAGGCACTCGATCTGCCGCATGGGATTCCTTCGCGAG
>CANJQC010000167.1 GCA_947476295.1 Planctomycetaceae bacterium
TGAAAAATGGTTGCCGTGGATCGCAAGGGCGCGAGGGGCACGGACAAGCTGTTCCAGAAAATCGCGGATGCTGCGGCCGCCGGGAAAAGTTTCCGAATTCCAAAGCCCCAGCCCCCTCAGAAAATCGACAAAACGCCCTTCGCCGTCGTGCAGTAATTCCAGCTCATCCATTGTCTCGGCGAGATGCATAGCCACGACAGCGTTTCGGCTGACAGCCAGTTCGACCAGTGATGAAAAGAGTTCCGGGTGAACTGTGTACGGGGCATGCGGGCTGATGCCACCGACAATAGAGTCGTCGCTGCCGGACTCAGAGTACCGCGAAAAATGTGCGGCAGTCTGTTGCAGGAGTTCAGGGATCCGCTCTTGTTGCAGCCCGATAACTTCGCGGAACGAGACGACACGGCATCCTTCGGCAATATCTTCAGCGCAGACTGGCTGCGTCGTCGTGATTTCTCCCACGAACATGACACCGCCTTGCAGAGATTCCGCCAGTCCTCGCCGGACAGCTTCGTCGCTGTTCGAGTCAGCGCCGCGCCGCCATTGAATGACCGCAGAGATCCATTCCTGAAATGGTAAAGCGGGACGAATTGGTTCTGACAGCGTCGAGAATTCCAAATGCGTATGTGCATTGACCAGCGTGGGAATCAGGATTACCGGGAGAACATCCCTGGCAGATGCCGACAGCGGACGAATCTCTGAAATACGACCGTGCTGTTCGACGATCTCCACGTTTTCGAGCGGCGGTTGAGCAGGATTGAGTAACCAGCGAACACGCAAAACTCGTTCGCGGCCGCTTCGCGACTGCCAGTCATCTTTCCATAATTGCAGTGGAGTGGTCATTACGAAAGCATCGCCCGAGCCGATCGCAACAGTTCCGCAGTTTCCTCAATACTGATGCAGCCGTCTGTAATACTCACACCATACTTCAGCACCGACGGATCGTCACCAAGTGATTGCTGGCCTTCGATGAGGTTGCTTTCCAGCATTAGACCCACAATCGATTCGTTACCTTCCGCCCGCTGTTTTATCACATCGTTCCACACGATCGGCTGACGACGGTAGTCTTTGCTGGAGTTAGCATGACTGCAATCGACCACCAGACGCGGTGGTAACTTTGCTTCGCTCAGAAGTCGACTGGCTTCGGCAATATTTTCGGCGTCGTAGTTAGGCCCGTTTCGGCCTCCGCGCAGAATCAGGTGTCCTAGTTCGTTCCCGCGTGTACTCATCACACACGTTTTACCGTCGTGATCAATCCCCAGAAACTGGTGCCGCGCACGAGCCGCCTTCATGGCGTTGATCGCAACTTCCAGACTGCCTTCGGTGCTGTTCTTGAATCCGACCGGCATCGACAGGCCGCTTGCCATCTGCCGATGTGTCGGCGATTCTGTCGTTCGTGCGCCGATCGACGCCAACGTAATCAGATCCGCGATATACTGCGGCGTGATGGGTTCCAGCATTTCCGTCGCGGCCGGCAGGCCGACCTTGTTGATATCCAGCAGAATCTGGCGTGCCTTTCGCAGACCTGTGGCAATATCAAACGTATCGTTCATGTGCGGATCGTTGATCAGGCCCTTCCAGCCAACGGTCGTGCGTGGCTTTTCGAAATAAACCCGCATCACAACGAAGATCCGGTCACTCACTTCATCAGCGACAACTTTCAGCTTGCGAGCGTACTCAAGCGCCATACCGGTATGATGGATTGAGCAGGGCCCGACAATCGCGATTACGCGTTTGTCGTTTCCGCTGAGAATGTCTTCGACGATTGCCCGCGACTGGCCGACATGATCTTCGACCGCAGCAGAAACAGGAAATTCCCGTTTCAATTCTGCCGGGGAAATCAGCGGCGTCGTGCCAATGATGTTGGCATCCTGAAGCGGACGGGTTGATCTTGATGGCGTGGTGGTATTCATGGTCGTGTGGCCCGTAGGCGGTTGTTCTCTGCGATTCGTTAAACGTGCAGAGGAAGTATTGGTGAACGGCGGTCTGCATTCAATTGCACACTTGCTCAGAAGCGAATTCAGACGGATTTCGTTACAGAATTTTCACTTTCAGTAGTTCCTATGACTCTGATTGGCCACCCTCGTTTAACCCGACGCCATCGGCGAGGCTGTTGCACGGGCAATCCGCCTCGCCGTTGGCTCGGGTTAAACGAGATCAACCGGACAAGACGTTGAGTTCCCGCAACGAACTCAGCAGGCGTTCCGTGGTCGAATAAAGTCTGGCGTGAATGCCAAAGGTCTCAGCTTTACGGATATAGGCTTCAATATCGTCCGTGTAGAAGCACTCATCGGGCGGACACATGGCTTTGGACATGGCAACTTCGTAGATACGATCTTCGGGCTTGAGCGCACCGGCTTCGAAGGATGTAACCCGATCATCCATCAGTTCCAGCACGCTGAAATTGCGATCAATGAACTGCAGGTGTGTCACGCTGGTGTTCGACAACAGTACCAGCCGCATCCCGACCGCCTTCAATTGATGTAATACGGGAACGATGGATTCGTTCAGCCAGAAAATATCGGCCGCCGCATGACGCAGGTCGTCAATGTTCAAAGCCCGACCAGTCGCCTGACAAAACTCGTCGTGAAACTGTTCTTCAGTGACCTCACCGCGTTCCAGCTTCCACTGTCGGCCTTCATCGAGCAGGAATTTTTTCGTCTCAGGTTCGCTCCAGCCACACACTGTCGCGATGTTCTGGCACATTTTCTCATGCGAAAAATGCACCAGTACGTTGCCCATGTCGAAGAAACAGGTTTTGATTGGCATGGAAAAGTCGAGTAGTTTGCAGTTAAGAGTCGACAGCAAGGTTGTGAAGCCCAACACGAATTGTGGACAGTTGGGTAATCGTGTGCAATGCTGCGGCATACGCGGAGCCGTCTTGTCGGAAAGCAACCATGATGCACAAACTATATGTGCGTAAAGACAGCAAACCACCTGTTCTGAATGCTGAAGTCGAACGGGAATGTCTCAATCAGCGGCGCAAATTACAATCCCGCGTTCGCCGAAGACCCGCCGAATCTCTGCCGCAATCACAACTGCGTCCGGCGTGTCGCTGTGAATGCAGAGAGTATCGCATTGCAGAGTAAGCCGCGTACCATCGACCGCGATAACGTCTCCGGTTTTGACTATTGAAGCCGCTCTGGTGGCGATCTGAGCGACATTGTTAAGGACGGCGCCAGGCTGATTTCGAGGCACAAGTGATCCGTCCGACAGATAATTCCGATCGGCGAAGACTTCATGTACAGCCCGCAAGCCGACGGCGGTTGCAGCGAAGGTGAGGCAACTGCCGGAGAGTCCAAAAAGTTGGCATTGCGGATCAACATCCCGGACCGCTTCGGCAATCGCTCGAGCCGTCTCAGGAGTTGTCGCAGCAAGGTTGTACAGGGCTCCATGCGGCTTCACATGGTGCAGTTTGCCACCGCATTCTTCAACAATCTGTGCGACGACCAGAACCTGTTGCAACGCAAGCTCGTAGATTTCCTGCAACGACAACGGCACCATGACTCGCCCAAAATTCACGCGATCGGCATATCCCGGATGCGCGCCGATTGCGAGGTTCAGGCCCATCGCACGTTCAACGACTCTGCGAATATGATCCGGGCCTCCGGCATGGCCGCCGCATGCCACGTTGATCGATGACACATACGGCATCAGCTGCGCATCCAGCGTTTCGCCTGCAAGGCCATCAATTTCCCCAAGATCACAGTTCAGATCGATGGATAGCATATTGGTCAGTCTATCGGTGAATCATCCGATTGGCCATAATCAACGCCTTCGTCAACGTCCACCTTTGCTGCCTGTAAAAGGCCTGAGCCTGCTCGAGCGTGACCATTTCGAACATGACTACCTGGCCTGGTCTCAATTGTGCTGCGATTCCAAGATCCGCTGAAATCACGTGTCCGATGCGCGGATAGCCGCCGGTGGGAGCGCAGTCGGCCATGAGTAGAATCGGGTTTCCGTCGGGAGGCAGTTGTATCGTTCCGGGAACGACTCCTTCGGACAGCAGTTCTTCGCGATGCTCAAGGTCAAGCCGCTGATTGGTGAGACGATAACCCATGCGGTCAGACTGTGATGAGACTCGAAACTCCGAATTCAGGAGCCGTTCGAGCCCGGGTAAACTCAACCAATCCGTGTGCGTCCCGGCCACAATTCGCAGAGTCGCCGTGTCTGGATTCGGAAGATCGGTCGGACGCACGAACCAGCGAGGTTGAACCGGTCGCCCGGAGTCTGACACTGCCATCGACAACCGTTCAAACGTGCGACGACCAGTTTCAGAAGGCACGCCGATCACCAGGTCATCACCAGCAGTCAGCATTCGGCCGCAATGGCCACCGAAGGCAGCACGTAAAACTGTTGATCGACTCCCCATGACGACCGGTGCATCCACGCCGCCAGCAATTGCCACATAGCAACGGCAACCATGCCGCGCTGTCTGAAATCGAATATGTGAGCCAGCCGGGAGCGCGATCGGGCAGTGCTGTGCGACGGGCAGCGGCGATTCATGATTGTCGTACCACATGGGTGCCATGTCCGCCCCTGTAATGGCAATCAGCGTGTCTTCGACGAATTGCAACTCGTCGCCCGTCAGCGTCATTTCGATTGCCGCAGCATCGGCCGAGTTGCCCACAAGCCGATTAGCAAGTTCATGTGATATTGAATCCATCGCGCCGCCGAGCGGCACTCCAAGGTGCCGAAATCCGGCGCGGCCTCGGTCCTGCAACGTGGAACAAAGTCCAGTGCGAATGACGCGAACTCGATTCATAGACGCTGACGCTCCGCATACTCGTCGAACTGCTGTCGGTCAATCGGAATGAATCGGATGATGTCACCCGTTCGCAGCAGACATGGCGGATCACGCTGCGGGTCAAACAGTTGCACTGGAGTCCGTCCGATGATGTTCCAGCCGCCCGGAGTTTCGAGCGAATAGATTCCGGTCTGCTCACCGCCGACTGCCACGGAACCTGCCGGTACACGAATTCGCGGTGACGCACGACGGGGCGTGTGCAGCTGCGATGGCAGTCCGGCCAGATAAGGGAATCCAGGAGAAAATCCGATCATTTGCACCATATAGTTTGCGCTCGAGTGCAGGCGAATCACGTCGTCGCTATTCAGTTCGTGCGCAGTGGCAACGGCGGTCAGGTCGAGTGCAAATTCAAGGTCGTAGCAGACAGGAATCTCCATGGTCCTCGATGTCGTTTTCAATGCTGGCGGGACAGACGGCAACGACTTAGCGATCCATTTCTCCGCTTCTGTCCATGCCAATTTGCCGCAGTCATAGTATACCGTCAGCGACTTGAACGCAGGTGTGACTGCGATAATGCCGTCGAGTCGATTGCGATCAAGATGTTCCGTGGACTTCTGCACGGCCCGCCACGCAGCGACTTCGTCCAGCGATCGCCAGGCGACGATTGCTGCAGAATCTCCCAGTGGCTCAATGGATGGATTCATACAAACCAGTGCGAATCATGTGGGAACCTGGAACGCCATCGAACACGAGGCTGGTCGTTCTTGTACAATAGTCAGCTTCGATCATAAAGTGACCCTGTATAATTGATACCCCAGTCAACCGACTGTTCGAGAAAACTCAGAAAGTTCAGCATGACACCGGTTTCAAAACATGGCGTATATCGCGGATTCCGACGTTCCACCGGAATCGGGGCGCTGCCGGGTTCGATCGAACGTGGTGCCGATCCGATTTCGGCGAAGTGTCGACTTACGCGAATCTCTTACAACGCTGCTTTGGCTGAAGAAGAAGTCATCGACACGGTGGCCGAACTGAATGAAGATGTCCCAGAGGACCGCGTTTACTGGTTTCGCCTGGAGGGTGTCGCTGATTCAGAAACGCTGCGGCGACTTGGCGAAGCATTCGAACTTCATCCATTGGCGCTTGAAGACGTCGTGAATACGCATCAGCGATGCAAAGTGGAAGACTACGGCGATCATCTGTTTGTCGTTATTCGAATGCCCGCGCATGAGGCCAATGGCGATATGATCACGGAACAGTTCAGCCTGTTTATCGGTGATGGATTTGTGGTTTCCATCCACGAAGGCTGCAATGCACTGGAAGTCGTGCGGGAACGAATTCTAACGGCACGAGGCCGCATTCGAGAATACGGAGCCGACTATCTGGCGTATGCGATTCTGGACCTTGTGATCGACAACTATTTCCCGATCATCGAAGAGATCGGAGACCGCCTCAACGCTATCGACGAAAAACTGGAATTCGGTTTCGATCCCGGACAGCGACTGACAATTCGCGACGTGCGTGCCGACTTATTGCTCCTGCGACGCACTGTCTGGCCGCAGCGCGAAGCGATCGCGGTACTGATGCGTGACGATTGTCCGCTGATTTCGGATATGACGCGAACGTACCTCCGCGACTGTTACGACCACACCATTCAGCTGATGGATGTGATTGAAACCTATCGCGAACTCTGCGCAGACCTGCGTGATTTTCATCTGGCGGAGATCAGTCTTCGCAGCAACGAGGTGATGAAAACACTGACGATGATTGCGACCCTGTTCATGCCCTTAAGTTTTATCGCGGGGTTTTATGGCATGAACTTTCATTACATGCCTGAACTTGGATCTCATTACGCTTACCCTCTGACCGTCGCCGCAATGATCACAATCGGCAGCAGTTTTCTGTTCTGGTTCCGGCGAAAAGGCTGGATTTAACGCAGTTCATCAGATGCTTTTTTTGCAACGGCTCTCCTGGGCATTTTTCGCAGGGCGTCCGTCACTTCTTTCAATCGTTCCAGTTGATCGCGGCTGAAACTGGACCATTCATCGGGTTCATCGTTGACATGGCCTAATGCGTCGCGAACGTCCTGAGTTCGATTGTTTTCAAGGCGTTCTTCCAGCAACTGTGAGAATTCGACAACGATTTTTCGGTAGCGGGCTTCGTCGTATCGGTGAGCGACCATGGCACCGGCTCCGAAGCAGGTGAGTGCGGCCATGACGACAAAAAACGTGGCAAACCAGTTGCGCATCCAGCGGATGTCGCGGGACTCACCGACAAGCCACCACCACAGCATCCAACTGGTCAGCAGCAAAGAAAAAACGGCGAAAAGCAGCAACACGGCAAAGTTCCAGAGTTTATAATTGACTCCATCCCTAGCGCCTTCGGCAATTTTTATCGTCCGGATGTTCAAAACCTGCTCGTGATGGCATGATTCTTCCGTACAACAGAAGCTCCTCAGGCAAGGAAGTTGCAATCCGCGCGTCCACGCTGATCGGCACAGCCTGTTTTTCTGTCGCCCGGCCCCATCCACGGAGAGCGAGGTCCACCGCAGATTCACCCTGCTGACAGTGTTCGGCGGGAATCAAGGAGATAATTCGAAACTCAGACCCAAGGATTCTGGCCGTTCAGGGCTCGTTGCAATCTTAGGAGCCTGGACATTCATGTCCGAGTTTGCTATCGGAAATCGCCCGCAAACCAGCCATCATCGTGCGGCCATGTCCGCTCACGTTACGACGGACATGAATGTCTACAACATACAAAAAAATCACTCACGCAGGACACACGTTATGCATCCGGATCAGATTGGCCCTTATCGTATCGAACGCAAGATCGGCGCGGGCGGCATGGGCCAGGTCTATCTGGGCGTCCACAAAGACACGGGAAAAACGGCTGCGGTGAAAGTACTGCCGCCTTCGATGGCTCGCGAAGATGGTTTCGTTCAGCGGTTCCGCCGTGAAATCGAATCACTCCGGAAGTTGTCGAATCGTCACATCGTCGAACTTTACGAAGACGGCACAACCGATGATGCGACGTTCTATTACTCAATGGAATACATTGACGGTTCAACGCTGACGACAGAAATCACAGATCGCAAGCGTCTGCCATGGAAGGAAGTCATTGAGCTGTCTCTGCAGATCTCTGCGGCACTCAAGGCTGCGCATGACGCCGGGATTGTGCATCGAGACCTTAAGCCGTCCAATCTGCTGCTCACCAGAGATCGCGTCATTAAGTTGACAGACTTCGGCGTCGCCAGTCTGTTCGCCACATCACGCCTCACGCGCACTGGCGGCATTGTCGGAACAGCCGAATACATGTCGCCCGAACAGGCGCGAGGGCAACGCGCCGCACGGCGGAGTGATTTGTATTCTCTGGGTGCCGTGATGTACGCAATGCTCACGGGCCGACCGCCATTCACCGGCCCGACGGCAAACGACATTCTACAGAAGCATCAATTCGCACACTTTGATAGACCCAGCCGATACGTTCCCGAGATCCCGCGACTACTGGAAGATCTCGTCTGTCAATTAATGGAAAAGGATCCGGCGAAACGTCCGCACGATGCTCTGGTGTTGATGAAACGGCTGGAACAAATCCGCGCCCGCCTGCTGTTTCAGGAAGAGAACGCGGAATCGCCCACGATCGAACGGCATGGACCGGGCGCAACATTCTCAGGCGATCTTATTGAAGCCCCGCCTCCGTCCGATCAGCCCGGCCCTGCGACGATGGTTCGAAACGTGATGCGTGACGAAGCCACGGCAGCGCTGGTAAAGTCACCGTTGGCGCGGTTCTTCGACAACATTTTTGTACTGCTCACCATGTTTGCGCTGATCATAGTTGTCGGAATCTGGCTCAGTCGTCGCTCGAAGATCGATCCGACGCAGAATCTGAATTCCGCGCGAGTAATTCTCAACCAACCGGCCAGTCCCGCGTGGATGGGAGCGCGAGATGAATACCTGCAGCCGCTGCTTGACGAAGAACTGCTGTCGGACTCAAAACTGGAAATTCGTGCGATGATCGATAAGGCCAATCAATACGAATTCAGTCGATCGCTGCGAGCTGACGGAGACAGCAGTGCGACGGCTGAATCTGAAATTCAAAGACTGATTCGAACAACATTTGATCTGTACAATGACGGTGATGCCGCGACAGCGCGTGAACGCCTGCGTTTGATTCTGGACGTCGCAAAATCAGATCCTCGCAACACTTATCTTGTCGAATTTCTGGATAAGACGCTGAAGCAATGGGACGGAAAGCCGCTGGCGAACGGTCGCGACGAACTATTCGCGAAAATTCTTGGTCGAGTCGGGTCCGCAGCAGACAATCTCGAGGAACAGCAAGCCGCCAAAGCCGCATTGCTGGCGGTGGTGTTGCTGTATGAAACTGATACGGCGATGCAGAAACAGGTGGAGGAAGCAAAGCTGCTGCTTGGTTCGCTGCCGGGTGAAATGGAGTAGTTGCAGCGAATTTCTGCCAGAACGATCTACTGCCAAGGCAACTGCCCTGCTGAAATCCTGATGGCGATTTCGGTAAATTGTCGGCGTCGGTCCGGGGCTTTTTCGGGCGTTTTCAGGACGGTCGCAAGGATCGCTCCGCCGCTCACAGCTTTGCCGGTGAGATGATCCGGTGCCTGGACAGACGGAGCTTCAGGTGGAGCCATGCTGCCGTGAGACCAGAACGCGGCGACTCCGGCCCAAGCAGCCGGGCTGGCCATCTCCAGTTGCTCGGCCATCTTCATAGCCTTTCGTCGAGACTCATCCGTTGGGTTGCGCACCCAGTCCTCAGCGAGGGCCAGCATCGGGCGATCAGCGTCGGATTTGAAACTTTCGGCTGCCTGAGTGCATTGAGTCAGCCACCACACGGCGCAACGTTTGGGCAGCGCATACGCAAGGAAGACAAGACACTCGTTATCGTGACAGGATGTGGCCAACCGATGCGCGTATGCTGCGGGAGATTCGCCAACTGTCGGAGTCAGTTCAATTTCCTTGCCAAGTGAATATTTTTCACAGATTTCAAGTGCAGACGCACCGCTGAAGCCGCTCCTTTCCGGCAGGAGCGTGGATAGAGAGCTTTCAGCATTTGAGGGCTGCGTGCGAGCCGCTTCAATTTTATCGCGTGGCGGCTGAGCGGCCTGATGTGCATGTGGTGCAGCGGTGGGGTGTACGTGCGATGGAGCTGCATGTCGGTGATCAGAATTTTTAGCTTCGTCCACGTCCACATGCTGAATGCAAAATTCCGTGAGACCGCAGCGGAGGATTTCACCAAGAAGAAGGATTCCTTCTGACACCGGCTTCTCGTTGACGAAGGTGCCATTCGTACTCCCCGGGTCCGAAAAGCCGCAGGAGTTGTCAGGGTTAAGTGATATCGACAAGTGTCGACCGGACATTTCAATGTCATCGGGGAATGCGAGGTCGCAATGATCTAGGCGACCGATCGATTGTGGTTTTCCGGATATCAATACGCACAAGTCGCGAAAGATGTCTCCACTTCTGACTTTCAAAACAACTGACATAAAGCACTCCGCAACAACACACCGGCATTTAGTTAATCATGGTGATGCCACCCTTGATGGTCAGCATACCATCTCCTTTCACCGTCGTCATGGGTGACTTAAGATTTGCCATCGCGGTTCCTTCTATATTCACCATCAGACCTTTGATCGTCACGCCGGTCTGATCGACTTTGATACTGTTAGTACCGACTTTCAATTCAATCGACTGCATGGCTTCTGTGGAACTCTTGCCAAGATCCAGCTTTGTCGTTTGATTTCCCAATTGGAGTTTCGTTTCCTGGTTGCCCATGTCCAGTGCAGTTGTCTGGTTCCCCATCTTCATGGTCACCGACATATTCCCCTGTTTGATCAGCAGCGTGTCGTTGCCGGTCTCCAGTGTGACAGAACGGTCCTTGAAGATCTCAACCGTCTGGCTGCCATCCTTGCATCCTGCTTTTCCAACCTTAAGGTTCTGGTTGTTGTAAATTTCAATTCCCTGATCACCGTCTTCTTTGTCCTCAAATCCGACCTTGCGAGTTTCATTATTCTCGACCACACAGTTCAGATCTTTCTCTGCGTGGACATAGATTTCTTCACTATCCTTCTTGTCTTCAAAGCGAATCTCGTTGAAATTCTCGTCGCTGCCGTTCATGGAGCTGTGGGTTTTAATTCCCGACTGAGTCATATTTGTGGGCAGGCTGTAGGGAGGCATATTGTCTGCGTTGTACATCATGCCGGTGACAATCGGTCGATCCGGATCACCTTCCAGAAAACTGACTATGACTTCCTGGCCGATGCGCGGAATATGAATCATTCCCCATTGCTTACCAGCCCAAGGTGTCGCTACCCGAATCCACAGGCTGCTCTTGTCATCGTTCGTCCCTTTTCGATCCCAGGGAAACTGAACTTTGATGCGACCATACTTGTCGGTATAGATCTCATCACCCTTCGGCCCCACAACCACCGCCGACTGAATGCCCATCAGTCGTGGTTTTGAACGGATTCGAGGCGGCCTGAACACAACCTGCGCCGGAATTGCACGAAAGGCATTCTGGTAGATTTCGTCAGAATGGCTCGAACCGGAAAAATAACTTCCCCCTTGTTTCACGTCATGCTGTACCGCCGTGATCACCCATTTCCCACCCGCTTCACTTTTGTCGTGATGTTTTGAAAGAGTAAACCTAGCGCCAGGAGAAAACGAGCGACAGATGCTGCGCCCGGATGCTGTGTCGTGCGATGCTTCCTCTTCTTCCATTCTCAGTTTAAGTAGATCTTTGCCAAGACCTTTATCAACGTAGTCACCCGGAAAATCATAAAATTCAAGGCCGGCGTTTCCGGTCAATAAAACCTTGCTGCTGATTTCAGAGATTAACGACGATGCTGGGTTTTCAAAGTCGTAGTCTGTGTGCGCCCACTTACCTGATGTAAATTCGTAGTCGTGCGACCAGGCCCGCAGATTATCAGTTCTTTCGGGCTGCGAGAGATTTGATAAAAGTTGAACTTCGGAATCCAGACAGTCATAGACACCGTCAACGTGGTCTGCCATGACCAGTTCATGTTTTCCTTTTTCGTGCCTGAAGTAGTAGTATATTCCTTCCTCTTCCAGTAGTCGTGACAGGAAATCAAAGTGAGTCTCACGATATTGAACGCAGTAGTCCCGCATTCCGAGAGTTCGTTTCAGATCCCAGTTGTACTCAGAAAACCCCAACTCTCCGAGCAAGGCATCAATGATCTGCTTCACGTCCTTTTGGCCATCGCATTCGTGGACTCGACAATCAGAACCTCGCGTCAGCAGCCAGAGCCAGGGAACAATCTCGGCCTTGTAGTTGAACGTTCTGTCATCTTTTCCCGAATAATGAAAACTATTCACCACCCCGTTAAACCAGCGTTCTTTTCCGTCAGGCAGACGAACAAAGAAATCGACTCGTTTTCCAACGATATCCTTCGGCTTGATTCCGCCATCTTCTGACATCATGGACAACGAGAAGTTGAAGAGCGACGACAGACGTTCCTCACCTGTGAACGATCGCAGTAGCAGTTTGTCTTTGCCGAGCGATGTCTCCACTGCTATCGGACGGTCATCCTGTGTCAGATTGCCCATTGCAGAAGCCTCTTCGGGCCGCAGCCCGCTCAAAACAACAACTACAGAAACGCTGGAGTCTCACTCAGGGGAAGTTCGCATCTCTGCCCCTGTGAATGAGTCTTCCAGCGCAAACGTCCAGCACTGTTCAATTCGCTTTGCACGACAAGACGATGCAGAAGCATCAGGCACGGCCCGTTCCTGGATCGTACTTGGCAGGAACCTGACCGGTCTTGTCGCCCGTCTTGGGATCAACAATCACGTAGGTCCATTCCGCCTTGGTGTACCCTATAGACACTTCTTCCGATGGCAGTGGACTGCCGGATGAGTTCCCATGGAAGCTGTAGCTTGAAACGATAACGTCGAAAAGCTTGTACGTCAGGTATGGCTGCTGCTTTTCCTTCACCGTCGTACAGAAGTGGATCTCCACTTCTTTGTAGAAGGTTCCAGTTGCACA
>CANJQC010000168.1 GCA_947476295.1 Planctomycetaceae bacterium
GACGTTTATTTCCGATCCAGCGTCAGCAGACCAGCGATTGTCAGGCCGATGCCCAGCAGTCCGAATGCCGACAGTGATTCACCAAAGATCATCACGGCTCCGACGGCGCACAATGCGTTCTGAGATGCATTGATCACGTTAGCGCGACTGATGGTCAGATGCCGCATGGCATGCGTGATCGCATAGAAGCCCAATGCATTGAATATTCCGGCGATGGCAATTGTCGCCCATTCGCGGAGTGTTGTCGCGGCGATCGTCTGCGGCGGCAGCAGGCAAAGGCTCAGCGGACACAACATCAGAAAACCAGTGGCGCTGAACAGGAACAGCGTCGCTGCCACCGGCATTTGCGACCTGACCGCTTTACGAATGTAGACGCCTGTGATTCCGTAGGCCAGTCCGGAGATGACCGCCAACGCAACGCCGGTTGCTGTGTCCCAATCTGCGGTCGCCAGCACCACGTCTGTACGATTTCTGGCTGCGGTCGAAAGAAACACGATCGAAGCGACCATCAAGCCCATGCTGCTGCCTGTGCGGATGCTGACCTGATCTCCCAGTACATAGCGTCCCACGATCGCTCCGCTGCAAATGATGGACGCAAAACAGATTGGTACAGAAATCGCTAGGCCGATTTTGCTCAGCGACATCTGAAATGCTAAATTACCGCCAAGCTGATTGAAGAATGCCGCCACTGCAATTGGCCAGACGAAGTTCCATGCGGCAAACGACGTTTGTCCTCGATAACGGCGAATCGCCAGCAGCACAATCGCCACGAAAAATGTCGGGAACGCTTTTGTTCCGGCGACCCACATGTCCCACCCGACACCGCCATCTGGTCGCGAGAGTCCTCGCAGAGCGAGGTTCGCAACCGAATACGTAACCGCAGCTATCAGCCCCAGCAGCAACGCGCGAACCGTCGTTGCCGAGACGTCGATTACCGGAGTCCCTGACGACGTGTCTTCCTGAAGCGAGGCAGCGACAGCGATTGGTGTTGCAGAAACGACGACTGACGTCGAAGCACTGAGTGCTGGATCAAGGACGACATCCAAGGATCCGACCTGACTGGCGGACATGACGACCAAGCAATGAGAGGACAAGAATGTGATCGATCGCGGCAGACCGATCCCCTGAGTGGGTGGATGATACTTCCTCGACACGGACGAACGATACAGCGTTCAGCAATTCTCCATGATTCTCAAGTCCACCGGCCTTACGAGCTGCACGACAGCATGGAACAACCAGCTCGCCCGCGAGCCCACTCGGGGCGCTTGGCGGCGAATTGTTCTTTGTCTGGCTGTTCCTCGTACGGATGCCGAAGCAATTCCAGCAATTCGGAAATTAGCGAGTAGTCCCCTAGATCCGCTTTGTCGATCGCGAGTTGAGCCATGTAATTCCGCAGCACATATTTCGGATTGACGGCATTCATCCGAAGCTTGCGATCAGCATCGGAAATGCCTTCAAGCCGCGCACGATCTCGATACCGCTGCAGCCACGCGATCGCTGTCGCTCGGTAATTAGTGGTCAATTGTTCCGGCCGGTAGTACGCATCTGCAAGCTGATTCAGCAGCGAATTATCCAGCTCGTCGGGCGTTCCATCGAGAGGCAATGCAGCCAGCCGGCGATAGAAGATCGTCATGTCGGTCTCAACCGGATACATGACGTCGAGGATATCATTGGTCAGCGACGTGTCAGCCTCTGTCTGCGATTCGATGACGCTCAGGCCCAGTTTCTTAAGCATCATCGCGCGGCATTGTGTGTTGAAATACGTGGAGTACAAATCAAGGCCCGCCTGCACCGGTTCAAGCGTGTCAAACAATGAAACCAGTGCCTGCCCCAGTTGAGCCAGATTCCAGAGCGCGATCTGCGGCTGCTGTCCAAAACGGTAGCGTCGGCCGCTGGCATCTGTCGTGTTGGGTGTCCAGTTTGGATCGTAGTTCTCAAGCCAGCCGTATGGACCATAGTCAATTGTCAAACCAAGAATTGACATGTTGTCCGTGTTCATGACACCATGCACAAACCCGACTCGCATCCAGTGGGCGATCATATCCGCCGTCGTGCGACAGACTTCTGCGAACCATGCCGCGTACGTTTCCGGTGATGGCTCGCCAAGATGCGGAAAGTCGTACCGTATTGTGTGATCCACCAACTGATGCAGCACATCCAGTTCGCCTCGTGCGGCAAAGATCTGGAAGTTTCCGAAGCGCGTAAACGACGGTGCGACTCGACAAACGATCGCTCCGAGTTCGCGCTGCGGATTGCCGTCATAGAACATATCGCGAACGACTTTTTCTCCGGACAGCACCAGGCTGAGGGCTCGCGTCGTCGGCACGCCCAGATGAAACATGGCTTCGCTGCACAGGAATTCCCGCACCGATGATCTTAGCACGGCCAGACCGTCGGCAGTGCGGGAATACGGCGTCGGCCCCGCGCCCTTCAACTGCAGTATCCAGCGCTGATCACGGTTGTTGAGGACTTCACCCAAATTAATCGCGCGCCCATCGCCGAGTTGACCGGCCCAGTTTCCAAACTGATGGCCACCGTAACACATGGAAAACGGATCCATGCCGGAGAGCACATGATTACCACTGAATACTTCGCCAGTGATGCTTGTCGCAAATGGATCGCCGTCGAGATTGAGCAACTCAGCGACCTCCCGCGACCATGCAATCAGCTTCGGGTCTGCAACCTTCGTCGGCATGACCCGCGAGTAGCACGCATTTCGGACTTGCCTCCGGGAGTTTACAGCGTTGGGATCTGCTGGCAGATTCTGCGTGAACTGGTTGTCAAAGTTGAGGCGTTCCAACTGAGAGAAAGTCATTCGGATCGTGTTTCGTGATGATGTTGAGGTTTGGATTCAGCAATGTGGGTTTGTGAAGTGTACGCATCGGAAATGGCGGAGCAATCGAGTTGCGTTTTGCTATGCTCTGCAGTACGGTGGCGATCGACGCGTCAGCAAGGGAATTCTCGGTGAAAATAAACAGCCAAAGCTCCTCGCTGACGCTTCAGCTTACTAAGCAAGTGCCATGGGGCGTGAGCCAATGGTATCTCGTCTTTGTACCGGCAAGCTGACGCATGCCGCTCTCCAATTCTGTCATTCATGACCGCGTGGAGTCTATGCTGAGTTTCACCCAACCAGGCCAATCAGGCACGCAGTTTCGCAGACGCGAATGGTTGCGGATCGGAGGTCTTGCCGGAATGCACTGGGCGTTGCCGGGCCTGATTCCGCAGCGCTCGACGGCAGCCGATTCCGTTGCGACTCAGGCACCGGGTTTTGGCAAAGCGAAGTCTGTGATCGTCGTGTTTGCCAGCGGTGGCCAGAGCCAGATCGACATGTGGGATCCCAAACCGGATGCACCAGAACAGATCCGAGGTGCGTTTGATTCGATCGCTCTGGCTGGAGCGGGGGTCCAGCGCGGGGCGGTCGTGGGAGAATCTGACAGTCGCGGAGCCTATCCTCATACGGAGGCTTACGGTCCCTGGGACGTGATGGCGACGATGTTTTCCAGTCTTGGTATCGACCCGCATCAGCACTACTTTGATCCCGTAAACCGCCCGATTCAGATCTGCGACGGGCGCGTGATGCAGGCGGTCTATGCCTGACGCGGGCTTTGCCCGCAACCCTATAGTTGCCCGTCACTCCGTGGCGGGAAGACTCGCGTCGCAGACACGAGCAACAATGATGTCC
Source organism: Planctomycetaceae bacterium (assembly GCA_947476295.1). GTDB lineage: Bacteria > Planctomycetota > Planctomycetia > Planctomycetales > Planctomycetaceae > SXXK01. Next base: position 3,683 of record CANJQC010000168.1, read on the forward strand.
CTGAAGCGCGTCCCATAGCTGCGATTCCTGTAGCTTGGACATTCATGTCCGAGACATTGGCCATGCGACGGACATGAATGTCTACATTCCGTGTGAACTGCATTCGGTCGATGCGCCGCAACAACCGCCGTCCGCCGACACTTCCTCAACCGTGGCAACGGGCTTTGTCTTCCCGACAAGAAACGGAGCTGCGGTCTTGGTGTGATCGTGACCTTTGTAAACGCCGAAGTCATTGAACAGGAACTTCTTGGCGAGGCGATAGTACAGATTCTTCTCGGGGATCTCATGGCCGGGGTGATATTGCGACGTGCGAGGAATCATGGCCTTCAGTTCGTGCATCGCCGTGCCACGGGCGGTAGAGTCCTTTGCGCCGTGACGTTCCACAAGTTGCTGCAGCAGGTCGGGGCGTTCCAGCACGATACATCCGCGGGTTGTTTCCTGAGACAACTGGCGAAAGTCGGCGAGGTATTCGGATTTAGTGAACTTGTCGAACAGAGATCGGGAATCGTCCTTCGCATGAATCGATTCGCGGGAGAACTGCACGATTGGGCACGGTTCGATATCGCCCCACGGATTGATGTGGTGGCTGATCCCGTTCGCCGCCGGACACAGCGCCTGACCTTCGCCGTCGTAGTACGCATCAATGATGATAATCGGTTTCTTCGCCCGCATATCGACCACGAATTGCCGGGCCTTGCGTTGTTGTTCGGGAGTCAGACACAGTTCGGGCTTCGCATCCGGACCCATCGGGCGGTAAACGTGAAACCATGTGTACAGCACGCCCATTTCGATGAGTCGATCGACCCACTTTTCCGTCAGCAAATGATCGATGTTGCTTTTGGCGAGACTGGTGCAAACGCCGGTCATCACGTTATGTTTGAGACAGCATTCGATACCGGCCAGTGTCTTCTGATAAACGTCTGATCGCCCGCGGCGTTCATCGCTGATGATCTCGTTACCTTCGACACTGATCAGTGGCGTGACATTTCCCAGTTCGAAAAGTCTGCGAGCTTTCTCATCCGTGATGAACTGCCCGTTAGTGAACACCTGGAAATAACAGTCCGGATGAGCTTCCAGAATCTGGAACAGCTCCGGATGCATGAACGGCTCACCGCCGACGATTCCAAAGAATGTGTTCCCCTGCTGCTTCGCTTCTGTAATGAGTTTATTCATCGCGGGCAGATCGATCGTCTGCTGCTTGCTAGCGACATCAACCCAGCATCCCTGGCACCGCAAATTGCAGCTGTTGATGATAGAAATATAAAGAAACGGCGGGAAGAATTCGCCTTTCTTCATGCGTTGTCGATGCCTGAACACCGACAAAGATCCCTTCACGCCGAGATTCCAGATCAGTTTCCAGAGCAGTCGCTTGTTCGTTTCGAACAACATCCGCTTCGTCATACGCAGCGTGTACATTTCAAACTCACCAACAGATTGAGAATTCACAATGATTCCATAGTTTATCCAGTTTTGGCAAGTTTTCCTTCGTTGTTTCTTCCAAATGTCCACTCAGTGGTAAAATCACCGCCGATACTATTTCACTCAGGAAAAATCCAGAGCCAAACGGCAGACTGGCCTCTTGTCGCAATCCTCCTTCAAGGCTCTGGAAGTGCATGAGTGCTCGCGGTCAACGTAAACGTCCTCATCCGATTGCACACCGTCGTCGTGGTATTTCGCTGAAGTTTGCTCAGTTTCGTACCGCAGGAAAAGGCGCATTGGTGGCCTTTCTGGCAGTGCTGGGTCCCGGCCTGCTCGCTGGGTTGTCCGATGATGACCCTGCTGGGATTGCAACATATTCGATGCTGGGCACGGATCACGGCTATCGGTTGTTGTGGATTATTCCTGTCTCAACGGTGCTGCTTGTTTACTTCCACCTAGTAGCAGTCCATATCGGTGCAGCCACCGGCAAGGGATTTGTCGCGGTTATTCGTGACCGATGGGGTCGCGGAATCGGATACGTTGCTGTGATCGGGTTATTATTGGCGAACTTCGGAACAATCTGCGCCGAGTATGCGGGGATTTCAGCTGCCGCATCATTGGTCGGAATCCCATCGTGGATCAGTACTCCGGTTGCTGCAATACTGATTTCACTGGTTGTCGTCCTAGGCTCCTTCCATCGAGTTGAAGGCGTCCTGCTGGTGATTTCATCAACTCTGGCGCTATACATCGTTGACGGGATTCTGGCACGGCCCGACTGGTCGCTTGTTGTTCGCAATTCCATGATTCCCCAGCTTCCCGTGAATCAGGCAGGCTGGCTTGCCATTGCAGCAACCCTGGGAACGACTCTCGCACCATGGGGGCTGGCCTTCATTCAATCCTATGCTGTGGACAAGAAAATTAAAGTATCCGACCTGCGTCTGGAGCGGATCGATGTCATCATTGGGTCTTTTCTGACGGGCATTATCGGGCTTGCAATTGCCGTTGCCTGCGCCGCAACACTTCATCCGGCCGGCATTCATGTCAATGACGCACGCGATGTTGCGGTCTCCCTGAGACCATTGGCCGGTTCATTTGCCACCGTGCTGTTCGGAGCTGGACTGTTGGGCGCATCGCTTCTTGCCGCTGCGATCGTTCCTCTGGCGACGGCCTACTCCATCGCTGAAGGGATCGGGGCACCTGCATCTCTGGATCTCGACGGACACCATTTTCAGCTCTTCTACGCGGCGTTTATAGGCCTGACCGTTGCTGCGGTCAGTGTCGTTTCTCTGCCGGACCTGCCACTCATTCCGCTTATGTATGCCAGCCAGGTGGTCAATGCCGTCCTGCTCCCTCTGCATGCCATTGCGCTGCAACTGCTCGCGAGCGATCGGACCGTCATGGGCGAATCCAAATCCGGGAAGATGATGCTTGCCTCCGGCTGGATTGGCGTGGTCCTGATCGTGGGCTGCATCGGTGCGCTTGCTGTCAGCTGGGTCACTTCAAGATAATTTTTGCTCTGAGTTGGTCGCAAAGTGATGCGAGCCTGGAGCGGAGATGTTCAAAGGAAGAGATCTGACGGAGAGACCGTGAACAGCCGATCAATTTGCCCGTCCGCTGCACAGTATCGAGACACAGTATGCGATCATGGGACCGGGCGTTGTTTCGGTTCGCTGTACATCAACACCGACGGCCGAGTCGATTACTGCTGTCTGGAATGACGGTCGCGTCGGAACGTATCGAGGGATCAAAGAGGGCACGGTCAAATACAGTGCAACGGTTTTCGGCGACCCGGGTGTCTCGACAGCCGGCATTTACGGTCACGGCTTGCCCGTCAATGGCGTTGTTCCGACGAACGACAAGTACGTCGGAGCTGGGGACTGGCTACTTCAGCGTTATCATCGGTCGCGGTTTGTTGTTCACGATGGGTCTCCAGGAGTCCGATGTCGTAGTGACGGCGTTCGGAAATTTCGGACGGCTGTGCCGAATTGCGAGATCATCAGTTAGCTAATTCCTCAGGTAACAGTCCCAGCGTGTGCTGAATGAGCTGCGGATCAATGTCAGCGGCCCGCATTTCTTGTCGCCAGCGTCTCAGGACGTCGCGAATGATGGCCCGTAATGCTGGTTGATTGCTGGCATCGACCGCGTGCCTGATGTCGTCTTTGCGCTGAAACAGCTGCAGCAAATATGTGCGGCGCGGATCGGAAAGGCCAACACCTGCAGCATTGAGGTATCGGCTGACGGTCGCCCAGGGAAAGTGAGTGCCTTTACCGTTGAACTGCTGGAAATTTCGAGTCACCATGGGATAGCTCAGGTCCTCCTTCAGTTGCTCCTCCCAGAATTGGAGAAGGTTATGCCATTTTTCCAGAACTATGATGCCCATGCCGCGAGCCAAAGGGTGCCGCCAGTGAAGCTTCCCATGTTCGGCGAGGTACATTGGTATTCGGTCATACCAGTTACGAATCAGTTCCGGGGTCATCTCCACTCCACACCGCGTGACCAGATGCTCCAGCAGCGGCAGCGCCGGGATCTCCTGACCGTGTTCAATCCTCTTAAGGCGTCCTGGCGTAAAGCTGAAGCGACGATCTGTCTCGTCGTGCAGCAGTCTCGACAGCGGGATGTAGCCACCGTGGCGATCCTTCAGCCGGTTGACGGTTTGACTCACGGCGACCGGCGAAGAACTCAGCTCTGTCAGGCAAGCCCGCGCTTCGCTGACTTTGCGAGAAGGAAATGTCTCGATGAGCTGGACGATCTGTCTGGTTTCTGAGGCACTCAGCGCGTGAATTCCTCGCTCGATCAGCAGAATGTCGGATCTGGAGTAACCCGAGACGCTGGCAAGTTGCTGCGGGGTCACCCCACAGAGAATGCGATGGACACGGATCGGAGATCCATGGGCTCCGCTGCCTTTCTGCAGCAGTCGCCGTTCAACACCCTCAAGAAAAAGCCGAATGAGATAATCCTTCTGGCTCTCTTTGCCTGCTTGCGAGAGGGTGCCGCCAGCAATGCGGTTGCCGACCAGAGTGTCGCTGGCAACCAGATCGATGGCAGCTTTGGCGGGAGCCTGACCGGAAAAACTGTTCTCTTGGTACATGCGACGCACTTCTGCCGACGGTCGGTAAGACTCCGCACGAGCGACTTTGCCTGTCTTCTTTTTCAATGCAGGCAAATCGTTCCTTTGTTCCGGAGGTCGAACCCGCAGCAGGCTGGCAAGCATGTGATTGGTCCAGCCATTCTCGGCACAGATACGAGGAAACGCGGTGGCAAAATCTTCCTCAGAAGCGAACTGATCCCAGGCGGCCTGCCATTCACGCTCCAGCGACGAGATTTCTCTTTTCGGTATGACCGACTGAACAACATCACGAACCTCGTCGAACCGGACCAGTTGCCCATTGTTAATAGCCTGAGCCGTTCTCTCGCTGACATGCAGGTGTTTGCGAATGGACGAAGCCGACATCCTCAGCCCAGGATAACCCAACTGTATCGCAACGATGAAACGGACAAGAGGAGACGGCACCCCCCGTTTCCGAAGCTGCACGGACTTGTGCTGTTCCCAGACTTCCGCGGCTTCGTTCAGATCATGACCGAGGTGCGTACCGATCACTCGGATTTCCTCAAAGTCGGGCACCATTCCAACTTCGCGACGTTGCCAAAGCGTGCCGTATGTGAGTGGTACGCGTTGTCGATTTGTCCGGCACGACGCCTCTTCGAACGCGCTGTGACCACTCTGGTACATCCAGACGCGATACAGCCCATCGACTGTCGAACGCAGCGGGCGCCGGCGATCGTCTCGCTCCGGTACCAGCAGATCCATGAGTTTTGCACAGGCCCGGGCCAACTGCGACTTCACTTTTGGCGATTGTCCATGGTCTCCGGCGGCAAGCTGATGCCACGTTCGGTAGACACGGGAAAACGATTCGTGCTGTGGATGCCCGCCTGGAGTCTCCACATTTTTCACAGCGTGAAAGTGCATACCCGCCACTCGCCCGAATTCATGCCGACCCATTTGCACAACCAAAACTCGGGTCTCTGCCAGCAGCAGGGCCATCGAGCGCGCAGGGGCTTCATTCGCTTCGGCGACGAGCGCTCGCGTACGCCGCAGCGTGTCATTTAGCTTCTGAACGCGGCGGAGGACGTGTCCGCCGAGGCCGCGTGTGGAAATCTCAGTATTGTCGGTAAGCTTTGGCGACATGAGGGGAATCAACTTGCAGCGATGGTCCGGGAGTGGCCTGGCGAAGGAAGGATCTGTATCATAGGGAAGCAAGTGAATGCGATCTATCGAATGATTGGGTGCTTGTCCCCGCCTTATTTTCTCCCGCCTGCAAACAATCCGAGGAAGCACTCATCGTGCGGCCGGCAATGACCATCCTGAAGGAATCGGGCAGCAACAGCGAGCCGACTCCGTCGTTCGCTGCGCTGTACCGAACGCTGACTCGGTTTCTTACGGACGTGTTCCCGCCGGGCGAGAATCCGCAGAGTCCGTATCCGCCCGCGTCGGCCGCTGAATTCTTATCAAAAAGGTTCGTCCGTGCGCCCGAATTCCATCGCCATCTGGCTTGCGAGCTCTGGACACTGCTGCGTGAGATCAGCCGTGACGGACTTAAGGTCAACGGGAAAACGCTGCACGACCATCAATTCGCGCATCTGGTCTGGGTTGCGTCGTCGTTGACGAACGGACAGGAATCACCGACGTCATTCTTTATTCAGGGCGCTCCCGGAACAGGAAAGACGCTGACACTGGGAGTGCTGATGCAGGCCTGTATCCGGCTTCAGACGCGAGGCCTGATGACGGGGAAAGTTGCCTATTGCACAGCAAAGCCGTATCACATCGCCGACAAAGTCCGAGGCAAAGGAATGGCACGTCGCCGCGTCCTGCGTGCTCCGCCCTATGAGCTAACAGAAAAGGATATCAACCGCCGCCGCTTGGCGCTTTGCCGGATGAACAGCGAGTTCATGAAGAAGTACTTTCCCGGTCCGGCCTGGACAAGCCTGTTTGCCCAGCGGCCATCGACCGAAGAGGCCGCCCGAAAGGTGATCGAAGATTATCTGCAAACGGCGGGACTGTGTGTTGAGAAATCCGAGGAGCCAATGCTTTCAAATGTCGTCCGGGTGCTGGCGTCAGTCGCCACCGCTGTGCGAGGTCCGTTCGGAACAACGGAACTGCTGACTTTCCCCCCCATCCCGGATGCCGCTTGTCAGATCGCCTCGCACACAGGGGATGCGGCCTTCGCGATCCCACCCGATTACCCCCTGTTCGCACGAGAAAGCATCGGCATCACGACGGCGACTCGCGGTGAGGCTCAGGTGATCCTCGAACCGGCGACTGTCTTTACCAGTGTTCAGCAGATTGAACGGTACCGAGAAGAATTCCATCGACACGTCGAAGTGATCCTGTGCGATGAGGCTCAGCGTCGGCAACCTGTGGCGTTTCAGGAACCAGTTCTCTCCGCAGGAGCACGGCACATCCCGCTTGTGTTTGCCGCCGGCTCACAATGGTATGGAAAGGACTGGGAATGCCGTTCCCCCATGCACAGTTTCCCGGAATCGATTCGACGAGGCATTTTGCCCGATCTCGGGGTGAAACTTTTCCCGTCGGCTGACGATGTGCATTATCCGGCCGAAACAGATGAATCGCTGCAGCAATTGCTGACATCCTATTTTGAGACCCTGCCTGCGTTTGAGGAACTCAAGCTTCCGCAACCCAGCGACGTGAACACGCTGGTGGTTATACACAGCCGGCTGGTCGATACAGTTGTTGAGCGCCTGCGGACCGCGTACAAAGCACGAGGCTCTGCAGCCACGGTCAGGCCGTTTTACGGGGGCGAAGAGGATCGGGAGGCGCTGCAGATCTGGTTTGATACGCCCGATGCCGGCCCGAATGTTCTTGTATCAACGGCATCGATCGTGAAGGAGTCTCTCGATCTGCTCAGTCTTCGTCATCTGGTCGTCGGCACGAGAGTCTCGACGGATGTGCTCTATCACCTGATTGGCCGTCTTGCCCACGGCCGCGGTCAGCAGCACAACGCCGACCGCATGCTGGTGACGCTGCAGCAGTTCGCAAACAGTTCGCTCGCCGCAACTCCGTTTGTCGCTATCGACCACGGACAACCATTCCCGGACGGTGGCTTCACATGGATCAACGGCCACGCACTGATGAGCGTTCGCGCGTTTCAGCGGGATGCGAAACGTCTCAAGGGAATCGGCGACACCGTGAAGGTCCCCGCCCATCGTCATGGCAAGCGAGGTGAGGCGCCCTCTATCACCATGGCATGTGGCAAATCGCTGCTTCCGGCTGATAACGGAAAAGTCATCGATCCCGCCGTTCGAAGTACCGCGAGCTCCATGACTCATCGATTGGCGCTGGTTCCGGTGGCCCACGAGGAATACGACCCGCAAAAAGGCCCCCCCTCGCACAACCTTGTGCGCCAGTGGGCCGCAGTGTGCGGTGGTCTGGCAATCCTCGAGACTTATCCTTCGATCTTCCTTTCTGTGGAAGAAGCCCATCACCATGGCTGCAACCCGCATGAGACGCTCGAGCAAAAAATCGCGCAACTCCGCGAACGCAGCCACGGGCTGGGTCGGTAATCGTCAGGCTGTACAGGACCATACGATCACGATGTTGTTTCCGTTGCCGCCATTGACGCGGTTATTCCTTGGTCTGCCGTAGAGAACGGTTCCCCGTGAGATCGGTTCGGCAATTTGGATGCTATCTTGCTTCGCAACCTGTTCGCTTCCAGCACGCGCCGCTCCGATCGCAAGGCGTTGTACCGGATGGGCCGTGTGCGTGTGGCGCTTGAGGCTCTGGAGCAGCGCGTGGTACCCGCCGTGGACATTGGGGACGCGCCGGATCCTGGAGCGGGGACGGCGGCGGGCAACTATCAGACTCTGCTCTCGGATAACGGCCTGCGGTGACGATACCGCCAGCGCCCCGCCCCTGTCGGCAACGCCGTTAAGGAAAAATGTAGGGTGAGGAATTGAGTTGGCTGAATGCTTGTTTTTGTTTGGTGTTGGCTTTGATGACGATGGGGTTCTGGGCCGATGGTTTGTCTTTTTTGTTGGGTTTGTAGCGAGCCGACTTGCTGCTTGTGCGAACGTAGTCAGCCTGGACAGCGTCGCTCAACTGGCGACTCAGGACACGGCCGTTCAATGCCGTCTCGTGGCACATGTCCATCGTGTCCTAGATGATCGCCAGACTCAGCGAGACGCTCGAATGCTCTGGTGGTCGATCGATCTTGATTTGTTCATTCACCGCGAACAATTGAACGATCCACAATCCCACCAGTCACCAGTCCAGTTCCACATCGCAGCATTCCGCCGTACGACTGTACAACGTGCTGCGACCGAATGTCTGCTTGAACGAGCGGAACGGAAGTTCGATTCCCCAACGCATCGCATACAGTTTGGTCTTCCGTGACATTTGAGCCAGACTCCTTCCTGCACTGTATCCTTCTCAGTCCGCACACCACATGCGGGAGTCTGGCTGTTTTTTA
>CANJQC010000169.1 GCA_947476295.1 Planctomycetaceae bacterium
GGCCTGTATAGTCTGCGCGAAGCCCACTTTCGTTTCGATCAATCCGTCGCAGGCAACTACTGACTGGAAAGCCGTATGCGGGAAAACCGCCCGTACGGTTTGGAGGGAGGGGAGACCGGATTAAACGGTCTTCCCTACCCCTATGCCGGAGTATTCGAACCGGTGAGTCCGTGCAACGTGAATCTACCCAAGTTGCAATCCCACAGGCAGTGATTCGCCGAGGATGAGGCTGGCTTCTTCGCTTTCTAATGATCCGCCCTCGGATATGAGTGTTACCAGGTGGCTCTTCGCGCCGGCAGATGTTAAACGATCGGCCACGCGCTTGCGAAGGGAGTCATCGACGTCGCGGAAGCGGTCGTTTGTGCGGCGGGTGAGTTGCATGAGGGTGAGTTGGGTGGTCGATTCCTCAAGGTTGCTGGTGCGAAGGAGGATGTCGATCCAGGTGGGCACTTGCTGTACGGGGACGACGAGGTTGAGTGGGCCGTAGACGGGGATGCGACCGCCGATGCGGCCGAGGCTCCAGATTAAGGCGTTGCGGACGGATTCAAAAGCGGGGCGATTTAGGATATCAACGATCATGTCGCCCAGTTCGATCCGCACTGACTGCGCGAGTAACTCCATCGATCCCAGCATGCGCCAGATCTCCGCAGCTTCATGATTGCCGGATGCATACGGAGCGGCTTTGCCTCGACCGGTCTGTACCTGCCGAAATCGCTGGCGGATGGCTGGCAGAACGGTAGAGGCGATCTGCGTCTGACGTCCGGCCGCAAGACCACCCGAAATGCGTCGGCACAGCGTTCGCAATTCGGCCAGACACGCAGGCGTCGAATGCACCAGTCGGCCGTTTGTGGCCCGCCATGTTTCTTCCACTCGCCAGTCGTCCGCCGCCATGCCAAATCCTGGTCGCAGACAAAAGCCGGTGAGATTCAGCCACCGCGATTCATGCTGCGGGCTGGTACGGCGACCGTCGCTGAGTTCCAGCAGCCCCGCCCACAATGCGCGGAGCAATGACGAGGGCCAGTCCGAACGTGGCTGACCGATCACTTCCGTCAACTGCTTCATCGCGTCTTCAGGTTGAATTGTACCGTTGGGCATGAAGACATTTCGCAGCACTCGGATAGCAGAAGAAATCAATTCCTGATCGACGATGCCGGATTGTTCTGCAGTTCCCGTATGAGCTTCGCGGTCAGTCTCGGTCGCGGAACGCACGTCAAACTGCAACTGCCACCGGCGCGAAGTATCGATTTGTTCGCACCATAAATCCAGCGTTCCTATTTCCGTCAGTGTCGCCGAAAGTCGCGCATCGACAGTCGCCACATCGCCGCGTTTTCGTGTCGTCAGGACCGTGCGTATCGGCGGCAATGCGGAGAGTTGTTCCGGATCGTACGGAATGATCTGGCCCGGTTGATCAGTGAGTCGAGTGCCTGAAACAAGGATCGGAAACTCAACGGGTTCAGACGTGCGGACTTTGAACGTGCGATCGATCACAGTCGGCGTTGAAGAAGATTCAGTGCCCGCAGCAACCAGACACAAGGCAGCTCGCTGACCATCGGCCTGTTCGATGCCGACATAGTAGGTGCGAGCCAACCCCGCCACGATCCGAATGCCAACTCCACGCCGCACCATGCCAAAATACGCCGCGCCACGCGCCACCGCCAGATCAAGTCGATCATTGCGAAGCACCGTGGGAGACCAGTTTGCTTCCTGCGGTCGAAACCAGTTTTCAAGTGATTCGATCAGGCGCGCCCGCAACACAGGCGACGCGAAGAACCCACCATTGAACAGCACGATATCCGGTCTCGCAGCCACGGCCTGCGAATCTCCGGCGCGCAGGGAGGCGTCAGCCTCTGGACCCTCAACTCGCGTCCCCGCATCATTTTTCACCTGTGAATTCGTCGTCAAAAACGTCGCCAAATACTTCGTAATTGCTGGATCGGCGGCATACGGCAAACCGAACTCCTGAAAGCCCGACTGCCGTTTCTGAGGCCGCTCATTCAAGCTAACCGTCGGCAGGAAGCCATCGACGAACAATCGCAGAACGTCGTCGCGTGAAAGTTCCGTCTGCGTCGCGCCGCCGATCAGTCGTGAGCCTGCACCGGAAAGCACAACGGTGTAAGTTTCAGGGGCGTTTGCACCCAGCAGAATTTCCTTAGCATGACGACAGACCGGGATGAGCATGCTCCATTGGCGAGGATCCAGCCGTCCGCCATTTGAAAGCTTTTGCTCGACAAAATGAGCCAAGGCCAGGTCGAGATTATCGCCTCCCAGCAGAAGATGATCGCCGACCGCGACTCGATGAAACTGCAAACGACCGCCTTCGCCCGATCGCACATGAATCAGACTGAAGTCGGACGTCCCGCCGCCGATGTCGCATACCAAAATTGCTTGGCCGGGAGATACGATCTGATCCCACTCGTCGCGGTGTGCATCCACCCAGGAATAGAACGCGGCCTGCGGCTCTTCCAGCAGCACGATTCGCGGCAACCCGGCGACTCGCGCGGCCGCGACGGTCAGTTCCCGAGCGACCTCATCAAACGACGCGGGGATCGTGAGTACGACATCCTGTTCCGCCAGCGGATGGTCGGCGTGCGAAGCGTCCCACGCATCTCGCATGTGCCGCAGATATCGAGCCGTCGCTTCGACCGGTGACAGGCGTTCGACATCCGCTGCGCCGTGCCACGGCAACAAAGCGGCCTTGCGATCGACACCGTTGTGACATAGCCATGATTTTGCCGATTCGATCATGCGCCCCGGCAATGTACGACCATGATCGCGTGCAAACACACCGACCGTTCCGGAGGGTGCATCCTTCAGCCATGGCAGTCGTGTCGCCCCGGAAGAACGTTCTTCGGGCAACGCTTCGTAATGAAATGAAGGCAACGTTTCGAGTCGTTCGACTTGCCCTGCTGCCACGACCTGAGGTATCGCGAACGTGGAAATCTTCCAGCGTTCAACGTTCGTATCGACAAAACACATCGCGGAGTTTGTCGTACCCAGATCGATCCCGACAACATATCGCGGACGCCGTGGTTCAGTGGAATCTGGATCGACAAGGTTTGAATCAACAGTTGGGGACATTCGCCTGGAAGGATTCTGGAACTGATGGTCAGAGAATTCGGGGAAAAGAGCGTGATCCTAGAACTCACTGTGATTACGGCCGCCAATTCCATAGAGGACCGTTTTTCCACAAGAGAAGCATTACGATTGCGAGGATAACGCAAAGTTCAAAGGTTCTAGGCCTGAATGCGCCAATTTGAAAAATATCTTTCATATGATTCACCAACGATCAACGTGTCTGAATCGTCATCTCCCTCCTATTCCATTTATTGTCACGACAGAAGTCTTGACTCTCAAAGGGGCCGCTTCTTTATTGGCAGTATACAGTCGATTCCGGTTGGCCAGCGCGGCTAATTGCTGCCAGTCCCACCCTACAAATCCGCGTCGTCACGCACACTGAACTCCAGTTTCCAGCGTTTGTCTTCGGATTCATGGACGCACCAGAGTTCAAGCACGCCGAGTTCGGTGATGCGGGAATGGAACGTGACCGGCACATAATCGTCGTCAGGCGTGTTGCCGTTGTCGATGTCTGAGGCGGACAGGGTGGCTTCGAGCGAATCAGTTTCGCTGAGTTCATCCGGTGACCAGCGCTGCAGCAATTCTCCCGGCTGATCGGTTTTTCGATTGGCGGAACTGAAGAAGCGGAAACGAGCCGATTCGCCGACAATCAAGCCGATGGGATCAGACGGAACATCGACTTCGGTCCCTTCTTCCATGCCGTTCGGCACGACGCACAGTGCTTTCAATGGCCGACCGACTCCTGGAATCGCCAGGCCCGCAGTTTCAATTCCGATATAATACGACCGCGCCGTACCGCCACGAATTCGCACGCCGCCTCGCAGTTTCGTCCAGCCATAAAAGCATGCACCGCGCGCGACGGAGAAGTCCAGATCGTCTGAACCTTCGACGATGCTCGGCGGAGAGTCTGGAAACCAGCGTTGCAGTTGATGCAGTAATCGAGATCGCAACGCGCTTGCCTTGAACACACCGCCGTTGAACAGCATATGAGTCAGACTACGGCCCGCGAGCGACTGCTTAAGAAATGCGGCCAAATGCCGAGTGATCCCGGTGTCGGCTTCATACGGAAGTCCGATTTCGCGAAACCCCGAGGCGCGGGCGCGGGCCGGACGATCTGACAGTTGAGCTTCGGGGAAGAATCCGTTCAGCAACAAGTCCGTCGTTTGGGCTCGTTCAACGGTGACCGAGACAAGTCCGCCGATCAGGCGACTGCTGCGACCAGGCACAGAAATCGTGTGCGAGTCCGGGCCGGATTCGCACAGCAACGATTCTTTCGCATTTCGACACGAATGCCAGAGTGAAACCGATTGCCACGGATCGAGCGTCAACCCCTTGCCTTCAAACAACTGAGCAACATAGTGCGCCAGTGCAAGATCCATATTATCGCCGCCTACGAGCAAATGATTTCCCACTGCCGCGCGCTGCAGCGTGAGTTCACCGCTTTCTTCGGCGACTTCAACAAGAGTCAAATCGGTCGTGCCGCCGCCGATGTCGCAGACCAACATGCGGTCGCCGACTTTGAGTAGTTCCCGCCATCGGTCGCCGACAGCGTTTAACCAGGCGTAAGTCGCGGCCTGAGGTTCTTCCAGCAGGACAAAGCTGTCAGGCAAACCAGCGGCGAGTGCGGCTTCGCGCGTCAGTTCGCGGGCACTCGCGTCGAAGGATGCGGGCACTGTAAGCACCACATTTTGTTCAGCAATTGGAGCATCCGGAAACGCCTGATGCCATGTCGCGACCAGATGTTCCAGATATCGCTGCGATGCCGTCACTGGAGAGATTTTTGTGACGTCGTCGGGCGCATGCCACGGCAGGATCGGTTGATGGCGATCCACTTTACTGTGTCCCAGCCACGACTTCGCCGCGCCGACAGTGCGGTCCGGAAATTCGGCCGAGAGTGATCGTGCTCCGTAACCCGTGGTGAACGTAAAGTCGTTACTCCATGGAAGCAAAAATGACTTTGCGGCAGATTCATCCGCCGTACATTGATACAGGAACGACGGCAGCATCGACCGCGATTCGATTGTGTTTGCGGCTACGAGTTGTAGAATCGGCAATAACTGAACCTGAGGCTGTTCCTCATTCAATGCACTGTAAGCCAGTACGCTGTTGGTGGTACCAAGATCGATCCCGATCACAAACTGAGCAGACATATTATCGCACTTCCACTTCAGCCGGTGCGACGATTGACGCTGCTTCAGCAGTACCGGTCCACACCGGCACATCACTCTTGGTGACCAGCCAGCCATGATGCACAAGAGTGCCTGAAGAAGGCGAGCCGTCGCCAACCTTTCCGGTGAGTTTGATTCGACCATTCTTCGCGTTCGCAGCGATCGTCACGTTGCTGCCTTCTGCCTGGTCAAGCACCGGACGAATTGCGAATTGTCGTTCCAGCATTCCACCGCAGTCGCGATGAATGTCTCGAACGGCCGCACCGACCTGAGCGTCTGAATAGGCTTCGATGGGTTCCTTGAGGAAATCAATCAGCCGACCTTCGCGCTGCAGTGCGGCCAACAAAGTCACGGCATCGCTTCGCAGCGTCTTAGGAGGTGCCACCGGTTTGGGCGGTGCAACAGCTATGGGAGGGGCGGCAAGTGCTGGTGGTAAGTTCAACAGGTTTGTCACCTTTGCGGCGAAAGCACCACTGGTCAGAACTTGCCAGGCGAGTGAAATACGTCCCATGAAACTGATGGCCTCAACTGTATTTATGACGGTCGCGCGGCGACACTTGCACCGAGCCGTCCGTAATTTACGGCAATTGCGGACATCGTTCCAGTTTCTGCCTCCGGAACGCTGACGAATCCCTGACTTCAACAATACCATTTGATAGACGATTGTATCAACGGGCAGGCATCATAAGATGTCTGATTATAAACGAGAGTTCATGTCAAAAGTTCCGGGCGTACCACTGTTTTCAGAACGCGCGAGCACGCACTTTGTGCGTCACTGGCTGGCAGGACGTATCGATCTCGATCTGGCTTCGGCGGCTCAGTATTTGTCCGAGGCCGCCCATATCACGCTCGCGCGTGGTGAGAACAGCAGACGTGTTGAGAGAAAAACTCCTGCGGGCACCGCCATCAAAAAATCGCGTCGATCGGAGGTTCGTTGAAAATGACCACATATCGAGACTCACTGAGATTATCTTGGCATTGTGGCTGGATGGGATTGGTCTGTTTAGTTCCTGCATTCGCGCCTGTAGCCGTCAATGCCGACGATCAAGTCCGATTCAATCGTGATGTCCTTCCGATTCTGGCGGAGCATTGTTATGCCTGCCATGGTCTCGATAAGGGGGCTCGGAAGGCAGATCTCCGCCTCGATCAGCGTGAGGCAGCCACTAAAGATCGCGATGGAACGCGGGCCATCGTGCCGGGTCATCCGGAAGAAAGTGAACTGTGGGTTCGCATCACCAGTTCGGACCCGGAAACGGTCATGCCACCTCTCAAGACGGATCGGCAGATCACCGATGCACAGCGCGAGATATTGAAACGCTGGATCGTGCAGGGGGCCGAGTACGAACCGGATTGGGCGTATCTTCCGCCTAAATCGGTCGTCCCCCCCGAGGTCGCGGGAAGTTCTCGGGTAATCGGATGCATATGAAACGAGTTGTCGATCGCCTGCGGGCATTAGAACACGATGGAGAACGTTGGGCGCGATGGTGGTTAGATTTGGCACACTATGCGGACAGCGATGGTTACCTGCAGGATTTTGTAAGGCCGACCGCTTGGCGTTATCGACCATGGGTTGTCGGTGCATTGAATCGGGACCTGCCATTTGACCAGTTCACGATCGAGCAACTCGCGGGTGACCTGATTCCCAATGCTGCGGCGTCGCAAAAGATTGCCACGGGCTTCCTGGACTGGCTTGCCGTCGATTTCATACAGCACAGCTGGAGCATCAAGGGAATGTTGCGTCGCATGGTGCTGTCCGAGACCTACCGTCACACTGGCCGGGATTATCGTCTGACCGATGTCGCAGGGCGTGTCGTTCACGAGATTATTTCATAATGGTGTCTCGGTTCATGGGCGTCGGCCCACGCATTGTTCGGCGAAAGGTCGCACATAGGTTGGCCAGCGCGGCGGATCAGCCTCTGCTCCAACCATGCGATGACGTCAACTGCGAACCAGTCGAGCGGCAAGGTTGTTCATGCCCCCAACATCTGTCAGCCGATGATCACGCCCTTCGAAATAATAGCTGAGTTCTGCATGATCGATCCCCAGAAGACCAAGCATCGTTGCGTGAAGATCGTTGACATGCACCTTGTCTTCCACCGCATTGAATCCAAAGTCATCGGTAGACCCGATCGTGGTGCCGCCGGAGATGCCGCCTCCGGCCATCCACGCGCTGAAGCCGTACGGATGATGATCCCGACCGTTGGATCCCTGACGGATTGGTGTGCGCCCAAATTCACCAATCCAGACCAGAAGTGTACTGTCCAGGAGTCCTCGCTGTTTCAGATCCGTGATGAGACCTGCGATTGGCTGATCAATTTTCCGTGCCTGAACTTCATGGTTGCCTTTGCAGTCGCCGTGAGCATCCCAATCGCTGGAGATGAGTTGCACGTAACGCACACCACGTTCCACCATGCGTCGTGACATCAGGCACATTTTTCCGAATTGCGCCGACGGACCATCATCGACTCCGTACAGCTCGCGAGTTGCCTGTGTCTCGCCGGACAGGTCGATCAATTCCGGAGCGGCTGTCTGCATGCGGAATGCCAGCTCGTAGTTGGAAATCCTCGCGTCCAGCCGGCTGTCTGCCGGCCGCGTTTCGCGGTGATTGCGGTTCCATGCGTTGATCTGGTCGAGCAGTAACCGTTGTTCGCCGCCAGTCAAATCGGCGTCGCGCTGCAGGTTCTGAATCGGCACTCCCTCAGCGCGCATGGCAGTTCCCTGATAGACGGCCGGGAGAAATCCGGACGTATACATCGATGCGCCATTGCGAAAGACGCTGTCGGTCATTGCAATGTAGGACGGAAGATTGTCGCTCTCGCAGCCCAGACCATAGGTCACCCACGCACCAACGCTCGGGTGGCCAAGAAGTCTCGTCCCTGAATGCATTAGAATCATCGCCGAACCGTGGATGAACAGGTCGTGGTACATCGACCGGATGATCGTGAGCCGGTCCGCATGCTCACTCAGTCGAGGAAAGAGGCTTGAGATTTCCTGGCCACTGTCGCCGTATTTTCGAAACGAAAACTGCGGAGCCATGACCTTTGCATCAGCGGTGTTGATCTGGGCGAGGTCAAAATCGCGAAGACTTTCCGGCAGCAGTTGTCCGTCGTACTTCCGAAGAGCCGGCTTATGATCGAATGTCTCCAAATGACTCGGGCCTCCCTGCATGAACAGAAAGATTACATTCTTTGCGGTGCCCGGAAAGTGCGGAGGACGCGGGGCCAGTGGGTTCCGAGAACGCTTTTCAGCCCCTCGGGATTCTGCAGTGAGCAGGTCACCCAGCGCGAGGGCACCGAACCCAGAGCCCCCGTGGAGCACGAAATCGCGGCGGTTTGGGAATATCGTCATTGTCTGCAACTCTCGTCATCCAAAGGTGTCATAACTCCAGTGGTTCCATCAATCGATAAACGCGAATTCCGAAAGGTTGAAAAGTGCCAGACACAGCTTGGAGAGTGCCTGTGCCCGAGCCGGCGGAGCGGACTTCAACGAATCTGGCAGTTCCTTCAAGGGCGTCGGAGAAGACTGTTCCAAATCGTCGAGTAGCTTATTTGCCGACATCAATTCCTCGTCACTCGGAGGTCTCCCCAGTGCAATTCGCCAGGCACGCACAATCTGCGCCGTGCGATCGTCACCAGCTTCTTTGATCACTCGACCGGCCATGTGCATTGCCTGCCGGAATACGGACCTGTTGTTGAGTCCCCAAAGTGCCTGGGGGGCAACGGTGGTAACGTCGCGTACTGGACAACTCTGCGAGGTAACGGGCGTGTCGAAGACCTCGAACATCGGGAATTTGAAGTTCCGTCGCACTAGGATGTAGATGCCGCGCCGCGTGTGCTGCGCAGGATCTGCTGAGACCACCCAATGCCATTTGTCGCGCAACGACGCGATTTCGTCGGCGGCGAGTGGTGGCACAACAGGAGATCCTCCCATCGCCAGATTGATTGTGCCCGCCGATGAATGCACGTTATCCCAAAGTGATTCGGCTTCAATGCGTCGGCGATTCATGCGCCAGAGAAGCCGGTTGTCGAAATCTACGGCCAGATTCCGCTCCGGCCCGAACTGGCTGCTCTGACGGTACACGGAAGAATTCATAATCAGTCGGTGCAGATTCTTGACCTTCCAGCCGTCCCGGACAAATTCCGTTGTCAGCCAATCAAGTAAGTCCGGATGAGATGGCGACTGGCCCATATTTCCAAAGTCGTTTGGTGTTTCGACGATCCCGCGGCCAAAGTGCCAGTGCCAGATTCGATTGACGATGACGCGACCCGTCAACGGATGGTCTTTGCCAGTCAACCAGAGGGCAAATTGCTTGCGAGCCCCGTAGGGGGCTGGAAGCTCAAGTGACGTCTTTGTCGCCGCAGCCAGCGATGCAGGCAGCGCTGCCTGTGCATGATCCTGCGGTTTGTGCAGCTCCCCGCGGTCAAGCAGATGCACCGGTTTGATTAGCGCCGGGTGCTCACGTCCGAGTACGCTTGCTGTTGGAATGTGCATCAGCCCGTCGTACGGGATCGTCTCCTGTCCGGCTGTTGCGGTCGGTAAATTCAGCACGGCCTGGCCGATTGCCGCCAGAAGCTGCTGCTTTCGAGCCTGCTGTTCCGGCGACAACGGATTCCCCTGCATCTCGGCGTCAAACAGACGGCAGGCTTCGCGAGCTTCCTGAACGGCAACGACTCGCGGATAGTTCTGTCGCCAGTCGGCTTCACCCATCGAGTTCCACAGCGGCAGTTCCAGCTCCCGAGCGTCGGCAAAGATTGCCTGCAGCGAGAAGTAATCGTGCTGCGTAAATGGGTCAAACTTGTGATCGTGACACCGTGCGCAAGCGAGCGTCAGCCCCATGAAGGCCGACGCTGTTGTATCGGCCCAGTCTGTCAATGTTTCGTAAGCGAGCCGCTTGGCGTCCAGGGCGGATTCATGTATCCGCGGCCCAAGCGCGTAAAACCCTGTGCCGATTCGGGCTTCTAGGTGCCGCTGCTTTTCTTTGGAAACGATGTAGACTTGCCGCGGATCGAGGTCGAGATTGTCCGGCCAGAGTTCGTCGCCCGCGATTTGTTCCTGCACGAAAATGTCAAAGGGCTTATCGTTGTTGAAGCTGTTGACAACGTAATCTCGATAGCGCCATGCGTTGCGGTAATAGATGTCGGTCTCATACCCACCACTATCCGCGTAGCGTGCGACGTCCAGCCAGTGTCGGCCCCAACGCTCACCGTAGTGCTGCGATGCGAGCAACGAGTCAATCAGCCGTGGCCATGCGTCTTCTGATTTGTCCGTAAGAAACAAATCAACCTGCTCGGGAGTCGGCGGCAGACCCAGCAGGTCAAAGTAAGCTCTTCGAATGAGCGTCAGACGTTCAGCTTCCGGCGCTGGTTCCAGACCCGCGTCTTCCATACGACGCAGCACAAACTGGTCAATTGGATTATGCACACGAGCGGAGTGCTGCAGCGACGTTAACGCTGGTGGCTCGACATGCATGGGCGTCCGCAACGACCACATGAACTCGCCCGTGTCTTCATCGGCAGCGACAGGCAACAAACATGAAACTGCGACCCAAATGAACAGGATGTGCTTCCACATGCGTTCTCTCCCAATCAATCAGCGTCGTCTTCCCCGCATCCGACACCTTGTGCTCTGACAGTTTGGAAATAAGGTCATACGCCAGTCGTCAGCAACGAGCGCACAATGAATCGCGGGAGTCTCCGCACTCCGGGTTCCGGATCGCTTTTCCAAAGTCACCAACAACACTTTGCTTTAACGCTAACAGAGTACTGGTCTGCTTGCACTGTTCCAGCAGTATCGTAACCGGTATCGTATGCAAACCAAGCCCGCATACATTGTCGAGTTTCGCGAATCGAAACCTCTGTATGAAACCTTGTCGAAGGAAATGTCGTGAGTACATCCGAGAAATCCACGCACGAATGGATCGTTTGTCAAGGCTGGTGGGAACCGCGAGTCTATGGTCGCCAACCGATAACTGCGCTAATGATTCACTTTCAGGACAGGCGACTCCTGGGACGTGGAACCGATATTATCGGGTCGTTCGAAATGAACGGCACGGTGAATGACAACGGCCAGGAGCTGAAGCCGAGGAAACTGGCGATTGGTCGAAATCAAACTGCTGATTCAGGGATTTAGTGAACGCACGGCTATTTTTCGGATGGCACGCAGCAACGCGGACAAATCTTCCGGAGTTGTCATGGGATTCATGACGCAAACTCGCAATGCGGCTCTCTCTGAAAGAGTTGTCTGGACAATATAGAAAGATCCGGACTGAATCAGATTCGTTCGCAAGTCTCTTTGGAATTGATCCATCTCATGCACAGAGGCATCCCGCATAAAGCCGGGCAAGTATCGGAAGACCACGATATTGCATTCGGGCTCGTGCAGCGCTTCGAAATCTTCTGCCGCCTTAAGCATCTCAAAGAATCCCCGGGCAAGTCCGATGGTTCGATCCACGAGTTGTTCAAAAATCTCTTCACCAAACAACGACCACAATCCCCAGAGCCCAAAACCGTTCGCTCGTTTTGTGCATTCAATCGTCCGCATGCCGCTGTCGATATCTGCCATTCCGGGAGCCGAAGGATCAAACAGGTATGGGGCGTTTTGTTGAAATGTCTCAAACCGGTGCGAGATGTCCTTGTACAGAACAGCAGCGCAAAGTGCGGGAACAAACATCATCTTATGAGCATCCCAGACGATGCTGTCGGCTCGTTCAATTCCACGGAGCTTGTGACGATACTGTCGGCTCATCAGAAGTCCGCCACCATGCGCCGCATCAACGTGCAGCCAGAGACGGTGTTTTTCACAGACGTCGGCAATCCTCTGAATGTCATCGAATGCACCTGTTGGAGTCGCGCATGCGCATGAGCATACGGCCATGATTTTCCGGTCCGCTGCTTTAAGCTGCTCAATCAGTTGGTCCAGCAATGCAGCATCCATACGACCACTTGAATCAAGCTTTGCTTTGACGACCTGTCGGGAGCCCAATCCAAGAATACCGGCTGAACGAGTTACGCAATAATGCGCGTCGGCATGAGTAATCAGAACGGTATTTTTGGGAACACCGTTTTCCCAGCTTCTTGGCAGGGAAACATTGCGGGCAGTCAGCAATGCTGTAAGATTGGCAAGTGACCCTCCATGAGTCAGCAGACCCGTCCCGCATCCATCGTGCCAGCCGACTTTCAGGCACAGCGCCTTTACAACAGCATGTTCAACAGCTGTGGCCCACGGCCCCATTTCGTAGATCGCCATGACCTGATTGGTGATGGAACTAACGGCATCAAACAGTCCAGCCAACGGGACGGA
>CANJQC010000170.1 GCA_947476295.1 Planctomycetaceae bacterium
AAGCTTGTGCTCCAGCTAAATCTGAATTTTTAATACGAAGGGTTGTTATGAGTCGTTCCCTAGGAAATGTGATCGCGGATTCTCTGGAGCTGTGTCTGGGCTACGCCGAGCGTCTGCTGAAAGACGTGCAACCGGAGCAGTTCGGTCGGTTTGCAGTCGTGAATGGCCAGGTGATTGAATCCAATCACCCAGCATTTGTTTATGGGCATCTGTGCCTGTATGGGCCTCGGATTCTTAGCGCGTTTGGTCAGCCGGGGCCCGTTGTTCCGGAGGGATTTGACGCGGTGTTTTCGAAAGATGCCAAGTGTGTGGACGATCCCAACGGAACCGTCTATCCCGCAATGACTGCGGTTACACAAGCGTACTTTGATGGTTACAAAGCCGCGCTGCCAGTGCTGCGTTCGTTACCGGATGACGCATTTCAGGCCGTGAACCCGTTGGGTGGTCGCATGACAGATTTATTTCCGACATTGGGTTCGCTGCATGCGTTTTACTGCGGTGGCCACATGATGATGCATTTAGGTCAGGTAAGTGCCTGGCGACGTATGATGAATCTTGGTGCGGCGTAGCCTAGGACTTCAATCCCCATGATCCCCCTCGAGATACTCCATCCGCTGCCAGATGGTACCCGCTGCCAGTATCCCTTCACCCTGACGAAATGGTTTTGGTAACTTAGCTAGAGTTCGACAGAAGTGTCGGTTAACGCGTCTGTGGTCGAGGGCGGATAAAATGCATGGGGCGGTTGATCACTGAGATGCCATGAAATTGCGATCACGGCAGGCCCGAACGGATCGGTAATCTGAGCAACACGTCTCGCCCATGAGCGGCGGCCAGACTGACATCGTGCATGATCGCCTGTGCAAGTTCGTCATCGCGAAACAGTTTGATATATCGTTTAATCGTGCGGCGGCACAGGCTTTGCTTTTCCGGGTTCAGATTCAACGCATACTGCGCGTCGATGTTGAACATGTACGCATCGGCGGCTTCCTCGTGAGTCCAGTTGCGGAACTCCATGATGAACAACAGGCCAGCCATGGAATAGAGATCTTTGGTAGGCCGCCCCATCTGAGGATCGAAGTGTTCGGCCAGCTTTCCTGCCGGCATCAACTTCAGAATGGGCTGCCGAAAGACATGCTGCCAACCACTGGTCAGTCGCCGGTAAGCGACCGGCGCAAGAATGGCGGCAAAGACATCAAACGCGGTGTGAAAAACAGGCGCGTGATCCAATGAAAGTTGAACGTGAAATCGGCAGGATGCTCGGCAAGAACTCGCGCGCGGCAAAGCTGTTTGATGTGACGGTGAACAAGGGATCGCCGCTGTCGGTGATGGACTGACAGCCATGCTCTGCTGGAAAATAGTCACAAATCGCCGCCGTTCGCTGACCCTCTTTGCTGCAGGAATGGGAACGCGAATTCTCGCGATTCTTTGGCAGAGTGTTGTGGCCACAGGCCTGCATTGGGATTTTTCTGCAGTGCCGCAATTCATGATGTCCGGGTTATGCTACGGTCTGTCACCACTGTTCTTGACGCTCATCTTTCTTCGATTGCTGAATCGCCGAGTTTTGTTTTGGGTTTACCCGATTGTCTTCGTTGCAGCGTCAATCGCTCCTTATGTGCTGTACCGCACTATATGGGTTATCTCGGAGGAATTGTTTGGCATAACAGGCATGTCATGGGTCCGCACAATGTGTAGCAGGCTCGCAAGTGACAGCCTCTTTCTTTGCGTCCTTGCCGCAATACTTTGGTTCGGCGTCAAAGTTTCAGAGCCAAAGCTCACCCCGCTCTCATGATCCCCTTGATCAGGGCAATAAAGCCGAGCACAAACAGGACCGGCGGGTAGAAGAAAATGATGCCTGCGGCGAGTCCGACGAAGAACCAGACAGCGGCTCCTACCATCATCAGAATTCCGGTAGTGATGCTGCCCTACGCATCAAACGATTCGCCGAACTTTGGAATCACTGGCGGCAGGTCGGAACAGTCTTCGGTGAGTTTCGCCATGGCGGCCAGACTTTTGTCTTCGCCGTGTACAAGGAAAATCTGTCCGGCACCACCTTGCTTCTGAAGTGCGCCGAACCACCATTGAAAATCACTGGCGTCAGCGTGTGCTGACAATCCGTTGACAATTTCGACACGGGCTCGCAACGGATACCGTCGTCCCAGAATGTTAAGTTCCGGACGTCGATCGACAATCAGGCGACCCAGCGTATGTTCGGCCTGAAAGCCGATGATCATAATGGTGTTGGCTTCATCCGAAACTGCGTTCTTCAGATGATGGACCACGCGACCGTTCTCACACATGCCGCCGGCGGCGATCACGACAAACGGCCCTTTGCGTCGATTGAGTGCGATGCTTTCGTCCTGTGACTGCACATAAGTCAGCCCTTCGAAGCTGAACACGTCGTCATCATGCTTGAGGATCTTCTGAACGTCGTCATCCATTTGATCTGAATGTTCTCGATGGGCTTCCGTCAGTCTGGTGGCCAGCGGACTGTCTACGAAAACCGGCACTCGGCACATGGCATTTTCATTACGGAGTTCATTCAGCAGATAGACGAGCATTTGAGTTCGCCCGAGACTGAATGCCGGGACGATGACTTTTCCCTGCCGAGTGGAGGCCTCGCAGATCACGCGCTGTAGTTCCGCTTTGACGTCGGCCGATTCCGGATGCAGCTTATTGGCATAAGTGGATTCTGAAATCAGCACGTCGCAGCGTTCGACTGTTTCCGGGTCATTCAGAATCGGCTGGTTACGACGTCCAAGATCGCCGGTGAAAACGAGACGTTTCACTTCGCCACCGTCAAGCAATTCCAGTTCAACCACGGATGCACCCAGAATATGTCCCGCGTGATGCAGACGTACCCGAACGCCTTTATAGACTTCGTTCCATTCATGAAACGCAATCGGTTCAAACTGTTTCGACATCTTTTGAACGTCGTCAAGCGTGTAGAGCGGCTTTTCGGCTTCGCCACTCCGACCGAGCTTCTTTCTCTGTCGATATCGGGCGTCTTCCTGCTGAATATGTGCGCTGTCGCGGAGCATAATGTCGGCGATGTCGGCCGTGGCATAACTACTGACAATTGGTCCGCGATAGCCAGCTTTGCAGAGCGCCGGAAGTCTTCCGCAGTGATCGATGTGAGCATGTGACAGAATGACGACATCCAGTTTCTGCGGTGTACAGCGAAACTTCTCGTTCTTCGGTCGCGTCTCATCGGATCGGCCCTGAAACAGCCCGCAGTCCAGCAGGATTCTGGCGGATGAGGTCTCAATCAGATGCTGACTGCCTGTCACTTCGCCAGCAGCCCCGAGAAATGTGAGCTTCATCCAGATTTGGCCTTTCAATGATGTAGGGTGGGACCAGCGAGCAATGCGAGCGCCGGCCCACCGTGTGAATTTTGGGTTTGCGAACTGCGATTTTGGATTGAATCGCAAATCAAAAACCGAAAATCCAAAATGGCAATCAAGGTGGGCCGGCGCGGCTTGTCAGCCGCTGGTCCCACCCTGCGAATGTTTCATCTTATGCCATTCTGCGTGCGATACAATCACGCCCGTACATTCGTCGGCCAGGCCGCGCCCAATGTCTCACGTTGAAGCGCATTCAGTTGTCGAATTCCAGATTTTCCGACGGCCAGCATCTGCTGCAGTGTTTCTTCGCTGAAGGGTACACCTTCAGCGGTACCCTGCACTTCGATGAACTTACCAGAACCTGTCATGACCACGTTCATATCCACTTCGGCTGTACTGTCCTCTTTATAGTCCAGGTCCAGCACGGATTCGCCGTTGACGACACCGACACTGATGGCAGCAACTGTGTCCAGCAGCACCGGACGCGGCAATCCCAGTTGATGCACAACGTCGGCCAGTACGATAAAGCCGCCGGTGATGCTGGCCGTGCGAGTTCCTCCGTCAGCTTGTAATACATCGCAGTCAATCGTGATCGTGTTTTCTCCGAGCGCTGCAAAGTCGATGACCGCTCGCAAACTGCGTCCAATGAGTCGCTGGATCTCTGTCGTGCGACCGTCCACCTTGCTTCGATCACGCTGTTTCCGCGGTGTCGTACTCCCGGGCAGCATGTTGTATTCCGCCGTGACCCAGCCGAGTGCCACATCGCCCTGTTTCTTTGGCTTCCGCCACGGAGGCAACGTGCGTTCCAGACTGGCCGTACACAGCACCATCGTATTCCCTGCCTCGATCAACACACTCGCCGCCGCCGTCTTCACAAACCCTCGCTGAATTCGAACGGGGCGCAACTGATCAATCGCCCGATCGTCGTGACGTGGCATAATGGCTTCTCCGGATGGAATTTGTCTGACTCTAACGGATTCTATGTGCGAAGGTTTTATTCAGGAATTTAGAACACTAATCTGCGATGATCTTCACTAATCCGGATTAGCGAAGATTAGTGCAGATTAGTGTTCCACATCTTTTTTCTACGCAAATTGGTTGGGCGAAAGCACTCGCACATAAAAACGTTAGTGTCAGGAATTTGTGATAGGTCCAACCTACAGACTTTATGCGGCTTTTGACGCAGCGATGTTTGGCATCTTATCCTGCCACGACCACTTTGCCATCCCGGCCAGTACGCGATCAGCAACTTCCAGGGCCTTCACGGCGTCCTCGCCGGAAACTCGAGGACGACCGTTCGTTTGAATGCTGCGTACGAAGTCATTCAACTCTGCGGTGAGTGCATCTGCGCTGGACGCCTGCAGCGTTTCATTTGTGATCCACTTTGTGAACACTTCGTTCTTCAGTGTCAGTGGATCCGGAGTTGCCGCGATAATCTGCTGCACGAGACTCGGTTTTGCAGCCAGCGGTGCGACGGGTTGCCAGCAACTGACTGTGCGCTGATTCAGGTCTGCAGCGACACAGCCATTTGTTGAGAAGACCTGAATTGTCCGCTCAGCCACGGGACTCATGCGGCTGGCTGTAATATCCGCAATGATACCTGACGATGTCTTCAGGCGAGCTACCGCCATGTCTTCGTGTGGTCCGAATGTCACAGCACCAAATGCATCGACGCTGACAACGGAATCGCCAGTCAACGCTAGGACCAGATCGATATCGTGAATCATCAGGTCGTGAACAACACCGATGTCCGTCGAGCGAAACGTGTAGGGACTGACGCGCTGAGCGCGAATATAAAGTGGACGATCGATTTTCTGCTGCAGCAATTCGAACGCCGGATTAAAGCGTTCGACATGCCCCACCTGCAGAATCGAACGGCGGAACGATGCCATGCGTTGCAGTGCCTGAGCGGTCTGCAGACTGTTGGCCAGCGGCTTTTCCATCAGCACAGGAATGCCGGCTTCCAGAAACGGCAAACCGACATCGTGATGATAAATCGTCGGCACGGCGATGACAACGCCCTGCACCAGCGGCAGAATCTGATCGGGAGACGCGAACCATTGCGTGCCATGTTTGGCGGCAATCTCGCGACCCTGCTGTTCACGGGAATCGACAACGCCGACCAATTGCACGTCAGGCATGGTGGAAAGAATTCGAGCGTGGTGTTGCCCCAGGGCTCCGACACCAACGACTGCCAGCTTCACGCAATTCATGCCGCTTTGCGCTCCTGCGAAGAGTGCGTCTGACTTTCCGAAGCGACCGGCTTGTTGCGAACCGCTTCACGAGCCCGGCCCAGCTTCCCGGCACGTTGATTTTCGACAAACGTCAGCAGTGCCGACAGCTCCATCGGAATCACACCTTCCAGAGTCTCATCAAAATGCTGATGAACCTCATTCAGCGGTCGATTACGACGATAGAGCAGTCGAAACGCTTCTTTAACGACTTCGATTGTGGAATTAGAAATCCCGGCGCGTCTCATGCCGACGATGTTGATTGTTTTCAGTTCAGGATTGTCGCTGCCCGCCGCCAGCATGAATGGCGGTATGTCATGTGGAACGCGACAACCACCACTGATAAAGCTTAATCGACCCACTGTTGAAAAATGATGCACAACTGAATTGCCCGAGACGATCGCGCCGTCGTGAACATGTACGTGTCCGCCGAGCAAAACGCCATTGACCAGAATTACGTTGTTATAGATTCGGCAGTTGTGAGCGACATGACTATTCGACATGAAAAGATTGTGGTTGCCGATGCGGGTAATGCCGTCTTCTTTTTCAGCACCACGATTGACTGTCACGCCTTCGCGAAAACAATTATTGTCGCCAATCAAAATTTCCGTGTCCGAATCCTGCCAGCTAACGTCCTGCGGATCGCCACCAATCACGGAATTCGGCCAGAAGCAGTTGTTGCTGCCGATCGTGGTGCGACCAATGATCACGACGTGACTTCTCAGATGCGTTCCAGCACCGAGTGTGACGTCCGGACCCACAACGCAAAACGGACCAATGACCACGCCCTCTCCGATTCTGGCGGCCGGATCAACCTGCGACATCGGAGAGATTTTCGTATCCATAGAGATCATCCTGATCGCTTAACTTCGGAAGAAATCGTTTCTTCAGCTTATTCGTTCACCCACCACAGGTTCGCTTTATGAAGCTCGCTGCAACAGGACCTGGCATTCTTCTATTGTCGATAGTGATTTTGCCATCACATGATTCAGCTTGTGCCCACTTCGGCGAGCCACCACGCGTCCGACAAATACGCGCCCGCTTAATGCCAGATCGCCGATGCAATCCAGTATCTTGTGCCGCACAGGTTCATCCTGCCAGCGAAGCTTGTTATCGATCACTGACCCGTCTGCGTCAAATACAACAAGGTCCCTGCCCGTCAAATGGCGACCGAATCCCATTTGCTGCAATGCGGCAACTTCGTGTTCCAGCACGAACGTGCGAGCTGCGGCAATGTCTCGCAGAAAGGCTTCTGGTGTGAGTTCGACGGAAAACGACTGCGACGTAATCACAGCTTCAGGGCCGTAATCCAGACGATAGTCGATGGTTGCATTTTCATCGTACGCCGGAATGACTTCGATCCACTGCTCACCGGCACGGTCGTTGACGCCGTGCGATTCTTCAACTGTCAGAAGTGATCGCTCGGTGGATTGCTGAGTCAATCCGGCGGCGAGAATCGCTTCGCAGAATGGCATACTGGACCCATCGACTGCGGGGACTTCAACCGCGTCGATCTCTACCAGGCAGTTAT
The DNA here is from genome assembly GCA_947476295.1 of Planctomycetaceae bacterium. Taxonomy (GTDB): domain Bacteria; phylum Planctomycetota; class Planctomycetia; order Planctomycetales; family Planctomycetaceae; genus SXXK01. Next base: position 7,104 of record CANJQC010000170.1, read on the forward strand.
CGACCTGCAACCCTGCCAGCGCGGCCATCAGATGTTCAACTGTTTCTACGACGGCACCGCTGCGTGATGCAAGGACGGTCCGGCGTGCGGCGGATCTGACATTGTCTACATGCGCGGCGACTTCTGGTCGGTCTTTCAGATCTACTCGCCGAAACACGATGCCTGTGCCAGGTTCTGCCGGACGCAGACGCACTTTGACATCGATTCCGTGAAAGAGTCCGTGGCCTGCGATCAGCGCCGGACGCGAGAGAGTCTGCTGTTGCGAGCGGTGAGTCTGTTCAAAACTCATAAGCTGGCTTCCCCAGGAAAAATTCAGCACGAAACCGGCAGTGGAAGGCCGGAACGATTCCACTGCCGGCGATTCTTTGTGGACAAACGCGGCGGATGAACTCCGCGATCACGGTTATTGACGAGCTGGTGCTCGCCCGTCTTCACTGGTCGCTGACACGCCTTTGACAGGTGGACGCGATCCGGCGGTTGATTCGTACTGCTTGTTCAATGTCTGCAGCACAACGTCTGTAATATCGTCTTCACCACGATGGAAGACAACCTGCTTATTCATCCGCTGCACAGCTTCTGATGGAGCCGTCTCGTCGTTGATGTCCTTGCGGTCAAAACGAATCACCACGGTAAACTTTGCGAACTCAGCATATTTCTTCACCATGCTCGTTGTGTCAGAATAGATCACTTTGAACATTTCTGATTCGCGGCGAGCCAACTTACGCTGCGTGGCCGCGCGGAAGGCCTCGAATTCACCCTTGGCGTCAAGCAGAGCCTTTTCGCCCTGTTCGTACTGAACACTGCCCGGTGCCAGCTTGGATTCAATCATTTCCTGCTGCATCTTCTGCATCCGCTCCACCATCAGCTTGGCTTCAGCGTCGCTCTTTTCGATTTCGGCCTGAAGCTCGGAACGCATGTCCTCAAACTTCTTGTAACCCTGGAACACTTCCGCCATGTCCACCAGCCCGACGCGATGCGGTGAAACATCTTTCGGGGTTGCAGGTGGCTTCGCCGCATCCTGAGCAAGGATTGGGGAAGCAAAATTGACTGCGGCTGCTGCAAGCAATGCAACGACGATTTTCATCACGGTAAGGGCACTCCTTTGCCAATCTGAAGCCCCCGATTCCGTGGGGCGGAAAGTGCGTTTTTGCAAGTCCCTGAATCGATTCAAGGATCGGCGGGTTTTCGCAGACTAGCAAAATGCGGTCAATACGAAGGAATTGCAAAAGTCATATGGTTCATGCCCTAGATCTACAACGACGTTGAGATTCGGCAATTTCTGCATGGGATCACAGCAACGCAGACTGCGCAATATCGCCATTCCTCCATCAGGGATGAATGCGAGCATGAATCTGGCGATCGGGATGTCTCATGACTCCGCCTTTGCTTGGTCCGTCAACTTTCCTTCCTCCCGAATCCATTCGGAGCCCAGAATAAAGTCATGAAGTCCGCGAGCCAATTCGCTGACCCGATAGGGGCCTTTATCACGCGGAGACGGGAAGGCGCGGAGAATGAGACACGAGGGTTGGCTGTAGATTTATGATGTCTTCTCCGCGTTCTCCGCGACTCCGCGTGAGGACTTTCACACGTCAATTTTGCCGGTGACGGCGGAGAAGATCGGGGCCATGCGGCGTGCCGAGGATGTCCCCCGCGTTCCGAGTAGGCCAAAATCTGCAACTGCACCCCCTCGTTCGCTGGATCGTACTTGCTCGTGACCAAACAGCATCGACAGGATAGATTGCCGACTTCAACGGCTGTCGCAGTCAACAGCCAATCTGTCTTCAAGGAGTCATGGATGACTCGCAGCGTGACGCATCTCACAATTGCATTCCTACTCGTTTCGCTCTGTGCTAGCACAGCCTTAGCGTTTCAGAAAAAAGGTCTTCTGGACTTTGGCGACAAGTTCAACCTGTCCGAACCAAAAGTTGACGACTCGGCCGCCGAGACGACTGAATCAACAAAACGAATTCCATCGTCGTCTGCCAAAAGGCGGCCAGCTAGGCCAGCCCCTGCGGACGAGCCTCGCGATGAGTCCACTGAGCCGACTAGTCCTCGCAACGACGACGATGAGACCAGCGAACTTCAGTCATCGCCGCAATCACCGCGTCGTCCACTCAATCGCACCCCATCGATTCGCGATGGGGAAATTAAAACGTTCGATCTACGCGAATGTGATCCACAGGCGGAACCTTTTTTTTCCGCAGCGATTCCACGAACTGCCGCAATCGCCAATGATGCCAGCCTGAACGACGTGTGCAACGTTGGACCATTGACATGGGCGGTCGGAGAACGGGGAGTCATCTGTTTTTCCGAAGACGCTGGAGCAACATGGACCACGCAGATCACGCCGTTCGAATGTAGTTTGAAATCTGTCTGCTTCCTGACAAACACCATCGGCTGGGTCGCTGGCAGCAGGACTCATCCGGGAACATCGTCGCAACAATCAGCCGTGCTGCTGCAGACGCGCGATGGAGGCAGGTCATGGACGGATCTGACGGATAACGCTGGCCACACAGCAATCGGCTTATCCGCTCTGCCTGCGGCAGTGTTGCCGGGTATAATGCACATTCAATACTTCGGGCTGGAGAGTGCAATCGCAGTGACCGCTCCGATGCGAAGCCAAAGTGGCCATGCGATCTTTCGCTCAGAAGACGGTGGTCGTACATGGTCACCGATTCCGTCCGATCAAACCGGCGGGCCGTGGCTGTGCGCACAATTTCTCAGCGAATCTGATGGCATCGTTGTCGGGCAGCATCAAAGCTACGCAGCAGTCGTGGCCGATCAGGCAGTAGTTATCAACCGACCTGAACCCACGCTCCGCGCGATTCGCAGTGTGTCGCTGGACACCACCGCACGCGGCTGGATCGCGGGTGACGGCGGCTTCTTACTGACGACCAACGATGCCGGCGTGACTTGGAAACCGCCCGCAGGTCAGATTCCTCGGGAGGTCACGGAGTTACTCGATTTCCACGTCGTCGCGCATCAAGACTCCACGATTCTGCTCGGCGGTAACCCCGGCGCGACTCTGCTGCATTCGACGGATAGTGGGCAAAGCTGGAATCTCGTGCCGCTGCCGCTGACTGGCCGACTCAATCGATTACACTTTCTGAATCCGACGGAAGTCATCGGCGTGGGTAGTCTGGGTCAGATCGTGCGATCCTCAGACAGCGGCAACACATGGCAGGCCGTTCGATCGGCGGGATTTCGAACGGGTGTGCTGAATCTGATCACCGACGCCGACAAGGCTGCATGGCATCTTCTTTCAAATGTCTCCGCCGAACAGGGAATTCGATCGGTTGTCATTCAACTCTCGCAGCCACTAAGCCTGGAAGGCGATGCGCTGCGCGACGGTGTTCCCATGTCGGATTCCTGCAGAGCCGCCGTGACGCACATAGGCGGCAATGATACGAGTTCGCACTGGATGTTTCCGCGAACAAAGCCGGAACATTATCGGTCGTCGGATCAGCTTGTGGCAGAATGGAATCGACAAACCGACGGTCGGCTCAGAAGACTGTTGCCACTGCGAATCGCCCGGGACATCCGCAGCTGGCGGCCGTCAGTGATCGTAATCGAACCCGCATCTGCTGACGACGCGATTGCCGCCATTCTTCGCGATGTGATGCCGCTTGCCATTTCGCTTGCCGCCACCGATCAGGCTGATGGAAGACAGTTGTCGCAGGTGAAATTGTCGCCGTGGATAGTAGATCGCGTTGTCAGTCGCGTTCCAGAAAATGAATCGGCGACGCTGACCTTTCGCGATGACGATTTGTTGCCGTCGCTGGGTACGACATCCGGATTACTCCACGATTCTGTCCAAAAACTATTCGAAACTACAATCGAAGCTGCGATGGCACCTGATGCCAAAGCGGGTTACGAACTTCTGTCTGACGAAAGAAAAACCGCGAGCATTGCGAATCTGTTCGATGGCATCGATAACAATCTGAAATCTGACGCTCGCCGTCCATACAATCTTCGCAGCCGCGACGAGATTGAGACCCTGAAAACTACGTTACAGACAGTGCATATTGAATCAACCGCCCTGAACGGTCACATGCAGGCGGCTCACACTGAAGATGCATTGATCGCACAACTCTACGGGATAGGAACCAATCTGCCAGCGGCGCTCGCGATCAAACAGCTGCGGGACCTGGCGGATATCAATCTGCAACAGAACAATATGGAAGGCTATCTTGCGGTTCAGCAGGAGATTGTGCGCCGTTATCCGATGTTTGAAGAAGCTCAGACGGCAGCGGAAATGCTGTTCCTGTTCTATTCATCGGCCGAAGCTCGCCTCTATCGCCTCGGAGCCGCAAAGTCAAAAACCGCGTCGCAGCCGTCAGCGAAAGTGGCCTTACAGGGAGCTCCGAGCGTAGCACCAGACAACACCGCATCGCCTTTGTCCGTGCAGCCAAAGGTTCTGGCCGGGACGTCTCAACCCTTTGCCAGTGGCGCAACGGACCCGATGGAAGCGCTCCATCAACGCTGGGATTCTCATGCGATGACGGCTTTCAGTATTCTTTCGAATGCAAGTCGCGGTAACGGAAACTTTGCATTCAGCCCCCTTGTGCAACTGCGAATCGCCGCCAACTATCGGCTGCAGCAAAAGAGCGGTGAGCAAGCAACGACTTTATCCGAAATCAGCCAGCGGGATGATCAGTATGCTTTGTTCGCTCGGTGCGAAATGCAGGTGACTCACATGCCCGCTGCACCGGTGCTGCCGTTGATGAATCTGCCCAAACGCAGCGAACGACCGTTTCTGGACGGCGTGCTGACCGACAGTATCTGGGAAGACGCCGAAGAAATCCTGCTCAAGCCGTTTGTCCGTGACTCTGTTGATCCAGCAACAGGAGCACGTCGCAAGTCGCTGTCACAAGCCACCGAAGTCTCCAGTCTGACCATGCTCGCATGGGACGATGAATTCCTGTACGTCGCCGCGCGTCTGCAGCGGGCTCCAGAAAGGTCCAAACCAATCGAACTGGCCATGCACCGCAGTTACGATACGAAGCACGAAGACCGCGATCGGCTGGAACTGGAAATCGATACCGATCGCGACTTCGGAACGGCCTTTCATCTGACAGTCGATGAATCCGGCAAGACCAGCGATCGGTGCTGGATGCTGGACAAGTGGAATCCTAAATGGTTCGTTGCTCTCGACGCCGACGATGCCACCTGGCGCCTTGAAGCCGCTATCCCGCTGAAAGAACTTTCTGCCACTGGAGCCAAGCCCGGTGATCTGTGGAATATCCGGCTCCGCCGCATCATCCCCGGTGTGCTACAGCATGAACTTCAAACCGGAACAAACTCGGTCTCCACCGACGGCACCGGCATGGTCCGCTTCATCCGCCCCCGCCGCACCACCGCCAGCAGCCAGCGCTGAGCGGAAAAGATATTAACGTCGCGCTCCAGGCGATGAAG
>CANJQC010000171.1 GCA_947476295.1 Planctomycetaceae bacterium
CGGCCGCAGCATCTGTCAACGACGGTGCGGACGACGCACTTCAGCGGATCGAGAATGAAATAGAAGCTGCGATGGCGTATGCAACGGGGGCACGTTTGTGATGCCTCGAGGGGGGAAAAAAGGGTGTCAGGAACGAATGGCACTGTCAGAATACTGCAAGCGCAAAGTGACCTATTGGCGGACGGTAGATTTTTGTAAACTGCCATTCGTCAGAGTTGGTATTGATTGAAACGCCCGCTCCTGGCGATGATTGTGAAGCCCTCCCTAGTTCTCTGCCCGAGAATTACCAGGGAGGGTTTTTCATGCGCCAGCCAGTATCAGATTCTGACGATTCCGGGAAGCCGGGATTTCAGAAAATCGTGGATGAATTCCTGCTGCATCCGGGGTTGCCGTTTGCTGAAGTGGTGACATCGGAGAAGATCGAACGCATCTTTAAAAAGCATGGCAGACTGTTCGGCGAGAACGGGATTTTCAGCACGCCAATCGTGCTGTGGGCGTTTCTGGGGCAAGTGCTTCGGGATCGCAAGGAGGCATCGTGCAAGGCGGCTGTCGCTGGCATCATCAGCTTCTGCCTGTGATCTCCAGTCCGAGTTTTTTGGTCGCTGTGGTTGCCCATGTTTCATCTCCAAACGGCGAGCCTCGATTGACGCTCCGACGGATGGCCGCGAGTTCAGTGTCTGTCTGAGGTGAATTCACATGGTCCAGCCAGCCTGCATTGCGCCGCAGTGGCTATGCCGACAGAAGTCCCTTTTCGGGTGCCGTTCCCGAGAGCCAGCGATACAGACTGCTCCAACGCCAGTCTTCCGCCCGCTTCACCAGATTCGCGAGCAATGCATTGCGTTCCACATACCGGCAAACGGTCAGAAAGTGGTCATCGTCCTGAACCGGAAACGATTTGAAACGACCCTGATAAAGATGACCAGACCCAGTCGATTTGCGATGCGCGTGCCACCGCTGCGTGTGAGTCAGCGTCAGCCAGCCAACAAAGCGAGACAACTCATCATCTTCCTGAGGCCACACCACTAGGTGCCAGTGATTTCCCATCAGACAATACGAAAGCAGCCGCGTTCCCGTGCGGGCTACGGCTTCCTGAAGCACCGTCTCAAACGCGATGAAGTCTTCATCCTTCGTAAAGATCGGCATCCGCGCGTTCGCGCGGTTCAGCACATGATAAATCCAACCGCCCGGAGCTGATCGCTTTGGTCTTCCCATGTCTCAAGCATACCCAAATCCCTCTCGATTGCCAATAAACGGTTCCTGACACCTTTCCGACACCTGATAAATCCAACCGCCCGGAGCTGATCGCTTTGGTCTTCCCATGTCTCAAGCATACCCAAATCCCTCTCGATTGTCAATAAACGGTTCCTGACACCTTTTTCTTTCTGACACCTTTTTCTTTCGATTGCTGAGTCATCCTGAGGACGATCGTTTTATGATGAAGCCATGATCCAGTCTTTCTGTCAAAGAAATCGTATGGAGCATCCAGCGACGCTCCCCGACAGACAGATTGACCAGCCACCATTGCCAAACGCTACATCTTCCCGATACGATAAACTATCACAATACCCCGCCGCGACAGCGGCTTACTTGAACAAAGCGATGCACACGGAGCCGCCGATCACGAGGTTTTCGATGGAAAGTCATTTCCCGCCGCCCGGTGATCGCAATTCGTTACTTGGCACGAATCACTGACGGCACGAATGCCCTATTGGAATTTACGATGGTCAAACTAATTCACGTGACACCTCAAGCTGGACATAAACTCCGCCTGGAATACGATGACGGGACAATCGGTACCGTCGATGTGTCAGCGTGGATCGGCAAAGGCGTATTCACGGCGTTGAGCGATGCTTCCGTGTTCGAAGCCGTAACGGTTGGCGAACATGGCGAAGTTCGCTGGAGCGATGATTTGGAATTGTGTGCGGATGCGTTGTACTTGCAGATGACCGGGAAATCCGCTGAAGAACTATTTCCAAATTTGAGGGCTCACGCTGATGCCTGAACTTAGCCGGTTCTATGGTATCGTCATCAAGATGTATTATAACGATCACAATCCGCCACACTTTCATGCCGAATATGGCTCATCTCAATTCGTTGTTGACGTCCATACTCTCGCTGTGATTGGTGGCCGTCTCCCGCCACGTGCAACTGGACTCGTGATGGAATGGGCAGCTCAGCATCAACAAGAATTGCAGGACGCTTGGCAACAGGCGCGCAACATGCAACCTCTCGACCGAATTGATCCGCTTCCGTGAATCCCAAATACACAACGGCAAGTCAAAAAAAAGATGCACGCCGAGTTTGCGAGCGGCAGTTTCACAAGTGGTTGATCTCCCGCGCAAACCGGGTGATCTTTGTTCGTTAGGCGTCGCTACCCATTCACCAATTAATGCACCAATCACCTATGCCCATTCAGTCGAAAAACAAGCCCCAAAAAATTGCCGCCAGTGAGTGGCTAACACCGGGGGCGGCGCTACGCGGCCTGCTTGAAGGAAAGGGCTTGAATACCGGCATCACGCTTATTCGTTATGTGACCGACGTGGTTGGCGAAGGGCCAACGCTTCACGTTCATCCATATGACGAGATTTTCACGATCTCCGAAGGTCGTGCTCGATTCACTGTCGGCGACGAGACAATCGATGCTGAAGCCGGTGACGTGGTCTTGGGTCCTGCAAACATCCCACACGGTTATCAGAATCTGGGGCCAGGACGACTTGATTCATTGGACATTCATCTCAGTCCTGAGTGGATTCAGTTCAATCTGGCAGGAGCGTGGGATAAGTCGGGCGTTCTCATTTCGGCCGAGTCAAAAGTAGAACGCGTCGGAAAAGCGTCCGAATGAATTCGACCGCAACGCCTAACTTATAAGCATACCAGCCCGGAGCCTGCTGTTTGGAGTAATGGCTCTCGGATCGGTCTGGTTCGTGGGCGGCATTTGGGGCTATGCGGACTGGAGAATTCGTAAGTTCCGGCGTCGCAAAAAGCAGGTGGCGAACTGCAAATCCGGCAATAGACCAAACAATAACGGAACGCAATCTGGTTGCGTCAGAGACAGGGGCTGTTGGTTTTTATTCCGGGTTGCGAATTTTTGGGCAGCTTTGGGGTACGTCATAGACGGACGTGAATGTCCATCCTGAGTATCGATCCTGCGGAATAAACCGACTCGCGGACGGATCGGTTGTGTATTAGACTTCTCTAAAAGCAAACCGATCTGCGATGTCGCTGTGACGACTCATGAATTCCCAGAAACCTGAAACAACCTGACTTCCAACACCATGTCACTTCCAACCTGTCCATCCTGTGGTCAATCGGTTCTTGAAGACGATGCTGTCGATTGCCCGTTCTGCGGCGCGGCAATGGATGGTTCCCGAGGTGCAAAGAATACACCGAAACCGCAGCCTGGACGGGCGAAACAGCGCCCGGGGGCAAAGCCTGTCGCATCTCCGCCAGCGCAAACATCGCCGTCAGTTTCCGCTCCGAAGCCGGCGAGTCCATCGTTGGCATCTCCCGCGCGTCCGGCGAGTGGAACGTCTGGCCCAAAAACTAAAGTCGATGAAGACGATCCGTTTGGCATTGGAAACGCGGCGGCAAATCAGACAGCGATTCAGGCGACGGAAAAGCCGGACAAATCACGTCTGTACAAGGTTACTTGTCCGATGTGCGAACAAGTGGGCTTTGTGCCAAAGTCTGCCGTCGGCAAGTTGGTTCGCTGTGCCAATGAAAAATGCATGGTGCCGGTCTTCAAAGCAACGGACTCAAACGAAAAAACAACCGAACGGAAACCAGCAAGGTTGTCCGACGATGCGGCCTCCGCGAAGAAAGCTGCCGAGGCATCTCAGCCCGCTAAACGGAATCCAGTTCTGATCTATGTGATCGCCGGCGGTGTCCTGCTTGCGCTCACTGCCGCATTCCTGATGGTCCTCAAGCGGAAACCGGATGACTCAAACCTGCGGGCGGCAATTAATATACCACGCAACGCCAATTGGGAATCTGAAGAGGAGGAGGCCGCTCGATTGGCAGCCGAAGCCGCTGCTGCCGCGAAAGCTGCTGCGGCTGTTCCTAATCCGAAGGCCGACGTGACGGCGATGACTAAGCAGATGATCATTCTGGCACGTCAGCCAAACCTCCGCGACAAGGCGTGGGCGCGTCGCATGACGGCCAATCTATTTCTGCAGACGGGAGACGCATCGCTCGCAGCCCGGGAACTGCAACAAATAGTCGTTGTGGATCGTGGCAAAGCATTTTACAGGATCGAGCCGCATATTACGCAGTATTGGAAACTTTCTGCCTCAGGCGAGCTGGAACTCGCGAAGGCATCACTGGCTCTGGCGGTTGCGGAGCGGAATGGGATACCCGCGACAGGGCGTGCTGGGACCGAAGCAGCTCTCTCACTTGCATCAGCGCTGGTTATCGACGGCAAGGTTGCTGAGGCCCGAGAGTTGGTCGCAAAGCGTCGACTTGACACAACTATTGCCGCGAATCGGGATATGACGGCCAGTGTTGCGTGGTTCTGGATCGCAGATCACAGTCGTGAAAACGTAATTCCGGTTCCGTCGGCAACTGATGTTATCGTCTGGTCGGACCCGTTGCACACGGCCGTCGCATGTGATCTGGCGCTGCATCAGCGCTGGACGGAGGCGATCGCATGGAGCGTCGACAGCGAGAATCCTGGTGTTGTTTCGGAATCGCTCACCGAGGTTGCCACTATAGCCGGTGCAGCCAAGGCGACCCCCGCAATCTTCGAACAAATTTTGAAGGCGATTCCATCGACCAATCCAATCGTCGCAGTGCGAGTCCACGCAGCTCTCGCGGCTGCTTCAAAGAATAAGACGCAACTGGACGCAGCGATCGCCGCCATGATGCAACTTCCGGCACCGGAGCCTGTGAAGATGCCGACGACACAGCAAATTGCCGATCACTACAGTTCCGAGCGAAGCGATGAACTGTTGCGAGCAACAGCAGTGGCAGAAGTTGTACGAGCCGCTTTGATCTGTGGTGATGCCGAAAAGGCGAGCTCGTCGATGATTCTGCTGCGAGCTGAACTCAATGCCGCAGCACCGCCGACCCGGGAAGTTCGCATCTTGGCGCTGGAAGTGTCGCACAACGAGTCGACCGCTCGTCAGAGAATTTCCAGTGAGCTGAAGACCAGCAATTCCAGTCTGATTGACAAGACGTTTAAGGAGTATCGTCGGCACTTAGTCAGCGAAGGGAATCAGTCCGGACTTTTCGTGATTGCCGAAGACCGGCGTCTGCGTGCGATCCAGTTGCTGTCCCGCATCATTCGCGCTGGCGGAGCGGAGGTAGTACAGTCAGCGATGGTTGATCAGGCCAGTGGATGGGCCGATGAAATTATGCTCGATGATCTGACTGGTCTGCTTGCCGTTGCCTCGTTGCAGTCAAAGCAGACACTGCCGGAAGTCATGCAGCCGGATCCTGCATTAAAGATGGATCGGATCGAAGCGGGCCATGCAGCATTGGTGGCAAGAATTGCCCCGGTGCTGGCGTCCGCATGGGCAAATCGAGATAAGCAGCTTCCTGAAGGACTGAAGGCTCTTGAAAACAGTTGTGGAAATGAACTGCCAGGACTGCGACAGTCTTACGTCAATGAACTCGTTGCCAGCATGGCCAACGCTGCGGCGGACCCCGGTTATGTCCTCAACGCAATCGGTGCCCTTCAAAACGGCGTCTGGCGCGAAGAAGCCTATTTGATCGCCGGCCGCAGTTTTGGGAATCGCAACATGGAAGTGGCTGTCCAAAAATGGATCGCCGACCAGCGATTGCCAGCACTGGAACAGATCTCGCTGATGTACGGCATGGCGCAGGTGATCGTAGATCGCATCAGCGAAACACCCAATTAAGACCAAGGTCTGGCCACCAATGACAACGGAACTGAGAACACTCAACGCAGACCAAATGCGGAACTGGATTCACGCGCATGTGCCGCTGGATGATTTTCGTGGCAAACGCATGCTGATGATTGTGCCGGACAATACCAGAACTGCTCCATTGCCGGTTTTGTTTCCGGCACTTCGAAGTCTGTTGCGACCGGTGACGAAATCTCTGGATGTGCTGGTCGCACTGGGCACGCATCCGCCAATGCCGCAGGAGAAAATCCGTGCGATGCTGGGGATTGCGGACGACGATCCGTGCAGTGATGTCGGCCTGTTCAATCATGCGTGGGACAATCCATCTGAACTCTCGACGATAGGCACTCTGACGGAAGCGGAGACGCATGAAATTTCCGACGGTGTACTTTCGATGGAAGTTCCCGTGCAGATCAATCGTCGCATTCATGACTACGACGTGGCGCTGGTCGTCGGCCCGGTATTCCCACACGAAGTCGTGGGCTTCAGTGGAGGCAATAAGTATTTCTTTCCGGGCATCTCCGGACCTGAACTGCTCAACTTCTTCCACTGGCTTGGCGCGCTGATTACAAATGTGGGGATTATCGGCGTGCAGGATACTCCTGTGCGTCGCGTGGTGGATCGAGCGGCAAAGCTGGTGCCTCTGGAACGTCGCTGCCTGGCGTTCGTCGTGTCCACAGATGCGACTCCGTACGGCATGTTCTATGGAACGCCGGAAGCGGCTTGGCGCGGCGCGTCAGAGTTGTCAGGTCGCGTGCATATCAAGCGGCACGCTAAACCCTATCGGCAGGTGTTGTCGTGTGCGCCGCCGATGTACGACGAATTGTGGGTTGCAGGTAAGTGCATGTACAAACTGGAACCTGTCGTCGCGGACGGCGGAGAATTGATCATCTATGCACCTCACATGAAGGAAATTTCTGTAACGCACGGCTCTAATATCGAACACGTCGGCTACCATGTTCGCGATTACTTCACGAAGCAATGGGACCAATTCAAACATTTGCCATGGGGCGTTTTGGCGCATTCGACGCATGTGCGCGGAGCCGGGACATTCGAAAACGGAATCGAACGGCCGCGAGTTCAGGTCACACTTGCGTCACAGATTCCCCGGGAAGTCTGCGAACGCATCAACCTTGGCTATCGTGATCCGTCATCGATCGACGTGGAATCGTTTGCAGATCGTGAAGATGAAGGCGTGCTTTTGGTTCGCAAGGCCGGCGAACACCTCTATCGACTGCAGGACGAATAAGGCAGGTGCAGGTGCGTTTGTTGACGTCTGCCTCACGCTGACAGATTTCTTACAAACTCTGTTTTCCTGGAAAAACGCTGGCCATTGCAAAGTCGTTTGACATCGCCGGAGCCCCCATTTTCTCGCAACGAAGTTTCGTGGGAACTTCCCGCGCATCGACGACGTCAGACGTGCTGACCTGTCTGGATGTTTGAGTCGTAATGCGGTAGCTTCCGTACAACGGAGCGCCGATGTGTTTTCCTGTAGGGGTTGTAGTCATGTACAAAGCGATTGCGTGTCTGGCGGTGGCGGTGGTTTTGAGTTCTACTGGACTGATGGCAACAAATATGACACAGCCACCAGAGGACAAGCGGGCTCAGGCGAAAAAGCTTTATGATGAGAACAACTTCAACGATGCGCTGCAGCTGTATCGGGCGCTGGCTCAGGATCCGGAGAACTCAGGGAAGGGCGTTCCGGAGGATCTGAGATTTGCCATCGCGTGCCTGAACAATCTCGGGCTGGTGCATGAAGTCGATGAACTGATTGAAACTTCGATTCAGGAACACAAGACGGATTTTCGTCTCCTGGCCCGCGCGGCGAATGCGTATGCTGGCGAGATGGAAAATGGTGGCTTCGTAATTGCCGGGAAGTTTGAGCGAGGCGGGCATCGAGGCGGCGGACAGTGGGCCAGCGTGGCAGATCGGGATCGAGTTCGTTCGCTGCAACTGCTGCTCGAAGCGATTGCTCTGGCGGAAGAAGACGACAATGCGACAGCAGCTGAGCGAGCCGACTTGTGGCAGACACTGGGAAATCAGATCAGCAGTGTGCGACATGGCGAAGCGTGGAAGCTGCAGGATCTGACAGACCTCAGTGTGATGCCGGAGTTTGAAATCTCCGAAGGCGGCGGCTACGGATATTATGGTCGCGGCGGCTGGGGCGCACCGAGCAAAGGTGCTCCCGTCGATAAAGTTGGCAATCCCGTCTTTCACCACAAGCCAGAATCATGGAACACTGCAAAGTCTGACGGCGAACGCTGGCGCTGGGCCATGGCTCAGGTCGTGCAGCATGTCGCTGATCGCCGGAGCCAGGTCGATCTGGAGTGGGCCGGATTCCTGCAGTCGCAGTTTGGGGTCGGGGCATCGTCGGTAGGCGGACCTCCCGTCATTCGCGAAGCTGCAGAAGGCGGCGAAGCGGGCGACGAAAAGCCAAGACCGTCCGGTGAATGGGCAGCGCATGAACTGGCCGACACCGAGACGATTGCGAAGCTGACGACCGGCGTGAAGCGGTTCGCTCTGCCGGATGAATTCAATCACATCGCGATTCTCAAGGCCGTCATTGCGCGAGGTGACGGGACAAAACGACAGGCTCTGGAATCGCTGATCGGCGAACGCATGAATCGGCATCAGTATCCGCAGACTGCCGATCTGCTGCGAGAGATGCTCAAACTGGCGACCGACAAGGATGACCGGCAGGCCGTGCAGGCTCGTATCGACCAGATCGTGAAAAACTGGATGCAGATTGAAAGCACATCGGTGCAGCCCGCCGGAAAAGGTGCGACGCTCGATATCCGATATCGCAACGGCAACAAAGCGACGTTTGAAGCTCGCCCCATCAAGATCGACGAATTGCTTACCGACGTCCGCAAGTACATCGAAAGCAAACCGCAACAGCTCGACGGTGTGAAGTTGCAGATTGATAACATCGGCTGGATGCTGATTCGCAATGACGAGGCGAAGTATCTTGAAAAATCTGTGGCGAAGTGGGAACTCGATCTGAAAGCTCCGGAGAATCACTTCGATGCCATGCAGACTGTGACGACGCCGCTGCAGAAAGCCGGAGCGTACTGGGTCACGGCGAAGATGAAGGATGGCAATGAGGCTCGTATCGTGCTGTGGGTGGCTGATACCGCGATCAGCCGCAAGCGAGTCGAAGAGGGCACGATGTACTACGTCGCCGACGCGGTCACGGGAGCTCCGATTGATCGAGCCGATCTCGAATTCTTCGGCTGGCGGCAGGAATATCGCCGGAATCGTGACTACGAAATCTTTTCGAGCCGCTTTGCGGGACGCACTGATGCCGATGGCTTGAGCACACCCGAGCCGAAGGATCTGATTCCTCAGAATCAATGGATCGTGATTGCGCGGACGAAAGATGGACGACTGGCATTTGACGGATTCACGGGCGTCTGGAATCCCGAAAAGCTGCAGCCGCTGGACTACAGCCCGCTGAAGGTTTATTCGATTACTGACCGACCAGTGTATCGGCCGGGCCACGCCGTGAAGTATCGCCTGTGGACTCGCAAACCGCGCTTTGATGTGGACGACAACAGCTACGCCGACAAAGCATGCTGGGTGCAGATTCGCAATCCCAAGGGCGATGTCGTCTACGAAGTCGAAGCGAAGACGGACCGCTGGTCGGGCGTCGATGGCGAGTGGACGATTCCGGCGGACGGAACGCTGGGGACCTATATCATCGGCATTGCAGAAGAAGTGATGGTGTCCGCCGCCGTTGAAGAAAACGGCGTGACGAAAGTCGTCACGAAGCCACAGCGGAACATGATCGGCAACGGCTCGTTCGTTGTCGAAGAATACCGCAAGCCTGAATACGAAGTGAAAATCGAAGCCCCCGACAAACCGGTGAAGCTGGGCGAAAAGATTCAGGCGAAGATCGTCGCCAAATATTACTTCGGAGCCCCGGTGTCCGAAGCGAAGGTGCATTACAAAGTCGAACGTACCAAAAAAGACAGCCGCTGGTATCCCATCGCGCGCTGGGACTGGTTGTATTCGCCAGGTTACTGGTGGTTCGCTCCGGATTATCAATGGTATCCCGGTTTCACTCGCTGGGGTTGCATGGCACCCATTCGTCCGTGGTGGAACTGGAGTCCTGATCCTCCGGAAGTTGTCGTCGAAGGCGATGCCGAGATCGGCGAAGACGGCACGTTCCTCGTCGATATCGATACGGCCGCCGCTCTGGCCAGTCACAGCGACAGCGATCATAGTTATGCGATCACAGCCGAAGTCGTCGATAAGTCACGTCGCACAATCATCGGTAATGGCAGCGTGCTTGTGGCTCGTGATCCGTTCAAAGTCTTCACATGGACCGATCGAGGCCACTATCAAACCGGTGACACGGTCAACGTGGGCTTTCAGGCTCGCACGCCGGACGATAAACCAGTGAAGGGCAGCGGCAAGGCGACGTTGTTCTCGGTGAAGTACGAGGGTGACAAACCGATTGAGCAGGAAGTGCAGTCGTGGGATGTCGCGACGAACGACGACGGCTCGGGGACTCTGAAGATGACCGTTCCTGATGCGGGTCAGTTCCGCATCAGCGTCAAGGTCTCCGACAGCGAAGGCCATGAAATGGAAGGCGGCTATGTGCTGTTCGTCCGAGGCCCCTCAGACAACGGCGGCGGTTACCGTTTCAACGATCTGGAACTGATCACTGAGAAGCAGGAGTATCAGCCGGGCGAAAAGGTGCAACTCCAGATCAACACCAACAAGCCGGACAGTACAGTCCTGCTGTTTGTGCGACCAATGAATGGACTCTGTTCGAAGCCGATTGTGCTTCGCATGAAGGGCAAAAGCACCGTGCATGAGATCTCGATCGAACGCACGGACATGCCAAACATCTTTATCGAAGCGGTGACGATCGCCGACGGCAAGGTGTACAACGAAATGCGTGAGATCGTGGTTCCTCCGGAGCAGCGAATTGCGAATGTCGAAGTGCTTCCATCGGCCAATCGTTATCGTCCGGGTGAAGAAGCGACGGTGACTCTGAAGCTGACGGATCTGGAAGGTAAGCCGTTCGTCGGCAACACAGTTCTGTCCGTGTACGACGCAAGTCTGGAATACATCGCGGCGAGCAGCATCCCGGAAATTCGCAGCTTCTTCTGGAACGTGCGCCGTCAGCATCACTCGAGTATCAACTCGACGCTGCAGCGAAGTTCCGGGCCCGTGTATCGGGATAACGAGATCGTGATGCAGCTGCTGTTTGGGAATGATCCGTCGATGGGTGGTTATGGCGGAGGGCATATTAATAGGGGCCGAAGCAGGATGAGCGGCCAAATGATGATGGAGAGTCGTGGAATGGCCGCACCAATGGCTGCGATGTCAATGGATGCGGCACCAATGGAGGAAGGTGCCGCGATGGCAAAATCCGCAGCGCCCGGTAGTGGAGGTGGTGCGCCCGATGTTGCACCAACACTACGTTCAAACTTCGCGGACACGGCCTACTGGGTTGCATCTTCGACGGCTAACGAAAGCGGCATCGTCGAAGTCAAATTCAAAGTCCCGGATAATCTGACCACGTGGAAAATTAAAGCCTGGACGATGGGAGATGGCACGCGAGTCGGCTCGGGCACGTCGGACATTATCAGCAGCAAAGACCTGATTATCCGGCCGCAAACGCCACGTTTCTTTACCGAACGCGATCAGATCGTGCTGTCTGCGGTGGTTCATAATTATCTGGCCAGCGAAAAATCTGTCAAAGTCGTCATCGAAAACGAAGGCGGACATTTGAAGCTGGTCGATACTGATCGGCGAGCGGCAGGGCGTCAGCCCTCCGTGGACGATGCACAGCAGGACGATACACGGAGGGCTGACGCCCTACCGCTCGCCAATGAGCAGACTGTCACCATCGCCGCCAACGGCGAGGCTCGTGTCAACTGGACGGTCGATGTCGTCGCCTCCGGCCTGACGACAATCCGGATGAAGGCATTGACAGACGAAGAATCCGATGCCGTTGAAATCAAGGTGCCCGTGCAGGTTCACGGCATGTTGAAGACAGAAAGCTTCACTGGAGTCATTCGTCCCAACGGCGACAGAGCTCTGGTCGATGTGCGAGTCCCCGAGAAACGCATTCCGGCTCAGTCACGTCTGGAAATTCGCTACAGCCCAACTCTGGCCGGGGCGATGATCGATACTCTGCCGTACCTGCTGGAATATCCTTACGGTTGCACCGAGCAGACTCTCAACCGCTTTCTGCCTGCAGTGCTGACTCAACGCACGCTGCAGAAAATGGGAGTCAATCTGGTCGATGTGAAGAAGCAGCGAACCAACCTGGATGCTCAGCAGACTTATCGCGGCAAGTACCCGGCTCACTGGGGCGAGCAGCCCCGGATTCAGACGAGAGATATCCGTGAGCTGCCAGCTGGCTTCGGTCAGGGCAGCAGCACGCTGGCTAAGTGGATTCAGACACACATCGACGAAGATGCGAAACTCATGAAGGGACGTTCGAAGGACTTCA